>CAYMBT010000124.1:0-8226 GCA_964388755.1 uncultured Pseudobdellovibrionaceae bacterium
GTGAGTTCGTTTCCACGAAAAGGCACATTCGGGGTTAGTGGGGTATCAAGACTCTTAAAGAGAGAAGGAACACCTAAAGGCATGACGGGAATCCCCGAGCGAAGACCAATAAAAATCATTCGTTGGGGAAGAGCCGCCGACTGTGCATGGGCTTGAGGAATGATTTTTTTAGCCAGCTCCTCGACAAAGTTAAGACGAGTGGATTGTGCCACTCCAGCAGCCGCCATCGCAACGCTGACTTTTGTCATGAAACTTCTTCGTGACTGAAGAAAATCTCTATCCATTTGATCGAAGTTTCTTTTTTTATTTTTCATCAGGTTCCCCTTTTGCCTTCAAAAAAAATTAAAAGTCTTAACTTAGTAACTATTAATCGCCGCTAAGCTTGAACCGATGGCGGCACAAACGGCTGACATCTTTTCTTCATCACTTGTAAAAGTAGCGGCTAAATCTTGCAGAATCGAAGTTTCATCACTTTTAATGTCTCGACCTGTTAACGAAAGATGGATTTGCGAAAAGTTGCCACTGCCCTGTGGGAAAAGTCGTCGCGCATTGCTTTCTACGCTGAGGCTTTCTTTGCAGGCATTAATATATATTTGAGAAACCAAACGAAAAGTGGATGCATTACAAAGTGGTGTCTCAAGTTCGCTAGCATATTCAGCCAAATAAAAACATTCTCGACCGGTATTCATTGGGTTGAAGCTTTTGCAGTTGGTGCTACGAAGTGGCTCTCCAGCATCGTTCATCATGGCCACATCCCCAGATTCAAGGCCCAGCACATTTTCAAGAATGCTCGAAACGGCTTCTCGCCCAATAAAGTGACATGAAAGTTTGGCCACCTGAGCATCAGAGCTCAGTCCATTGTTAGAACTATTTTCTGAAGTTCCGCCAAAATTAGCACCCAAATCTGAGCAGTTCTGAAAGCCTAAGGTGACAACAACAAAACTGAGTAAAGTCAGGCTATATATCTTTTTCACGAATCCCCCCATGATACTGAACAAGGGTTGCAATCTTTTTGCCAAAAATGGTCACTCCTGGCACGATTTGGTTGTCTCAGATTGAGAAAGTGTACTTACGTTCTATTCTGCTGTTTAAATTCTCAACAACAAAGTGACTCGACATGAGAGACTTTGGGATCTAAATCCCAATAAATAGGTCAAACCCTACCTATTGAAGTTCATCATTTTGAGATTATTTTTTTTTAATTTTTTTAAAACAAGCACTGCTATTTTTGTTTTAAGGGGTCTTTGACCTGTCAAATAGGTTCTAAGGGCTCAATAATCCTCAAAAAACCATTGCATTTTGAGGAAATTCGACTATTTATAGGTTCTTATTTTTTTGAGGAGGATTTCCAATGCCAGGACCCAAGAGTCGTGTTTCCCGTTCTAAAAGAGGCATGCGCCGCTCACATGATTTTGCAACACCTGTTACTGTGATTGGATGTTCAAACTGTAGTGCGGTTGTTAAACCCCACCACGTTTGCCCTTCTTGTGGCTACTATAAAGGTAAAGAGATTGTTGTTGCTCAAGCAACGGCTGAGTAATTTCTTTTTAAATTTTAGACCTGACTTTGTCTTTTATAAGTATTTTGCTGGGTTTAACCTTTTTGTTTTGGATGAAAATATTCAAGACGCTTAAGCCTTTAATTCAAACATTCTCTGGGGGATATTGACTTGTATCGCAGTCAAATTATGGGCATGGGTTCTTACCTACCGCCCAAAAAACTCACAAATCATGATCTCGAAAAAATGGTGGATACCAATAACGAATGGATCATGGAGCGCACAGGTATTTTTTCTCGCTCCATCGCCGAAGACGGCCAAGGTACAAGCGATCTTGCTCTTTTTGCGGCCCAAGAAGCTCTTAAAAACAGCGGCCTAAAACCCCAAGACATTGAAATGTTAATTTTTGCTACCGTCACACCCGATCATCTTATGCCCTCAGCCGCCTGTTACCTGCAAGCTAAGCTTGGTTTAGGTAATATTATGGCCTTTGATCTTAATGCCGCTTGCAGTGGTTTTGTTTATGGTCTGAGCATTGCCGATCAATTTATTCGTACAGGTCATTATAAAAATGTTCTTATTATCGGTGCCGAAATTCTTCATCATAAAGTGAACTATGAAGACCGCGGCACTTGTATTCTTTTTGGTGATGGCGCAGGCGCCGCTGTGGTGAGCCGTTGTCCTGAAAATTCTGAAAGTATGATACTCAGTAGCCACAGCCATGCCGATGGAACTTTAGCCAACTTACTTTATGTTCCCAGTGGCGGATCAGTGATGCCATTTACCCAAGAGACTCTGGATTCAAAAGAGATCTTTGTAGTGATGAATGGTCGAGAAATTTTTAAACATGCTGTTCGCGCCATGGCCCAATGTTGCCAAGAAGCCCTTGATGCCAACAATATGACCAAAGATGATATTGACTGGGTTATACCCCACCAAGCCAATGTGAGAATCATTGAAGCTGTGGCCAAGCATTTTGATATTCCTTTAGAAAAAGTCATTATCAACATCGAAAACATGGGTAACACTTCTGCCGCCACAATCCCCGTCTCTTTACACGAGTGTCTGACATCGGGAAAAATTAAAAAAGGCGATTTGATTTTACTGACGGCCTTTGGCGCTGGGTTGACCAGCGGCAGTGTTCTTTTGAGGTACTAAAATATGTTAGCCGTCATCTATCCTGGCCAGGGAAGTCAATTTGTTGGAATGGGTGATTACCTTGTCAAAAACTTTCCCCTGGCAAAGCAAATCTTTGAAGAGGCCAGTGACACTTTAAGTATCAATATGCTTGATCTTTGCCTCAATGGGCCTGAAGACCAATTGCAACTGACCACAAATACCCAGCCCGCACTTTTAACAATTTCAACAGTCACCCATCGTGTGATTGATCAGATTTGTCCACTACCTGCAAAAGCCGGAGCTGGTCACTCTGTAGGTGAATACGCAGCCCTTGTTGCGGCAGGGGTTATCAGTTTTCCAAAAGCTTTAGAGCTTGTTCGTATGCGGGGAAAATTAATGCAAGAAAGTGTTCCGGTGGGTCTTGGTGGCATGGCGGCCGTCATGGGTCTTGATGTCAATGAGGTCGATCAACTTTGCCAATGGGCTATGGAGAAGACCGGCAGTGGTCCTTTAGAGCCCGCCAATTACAATTGTCCCGGCCAAACAGTGATCAGTGGGAATTTTGAACTGATTCAGTGGGTTTCTAAAAACTTTACTCCAGATAAAATTGGATCATCAAAAAGTAAAGTTCGTTTGATTCCACTTAAAGTCTCTGCCCCCTTTCACTGCTCTATGATGAAAACGGCAGAAAACGAAATGGCAGGCCTTATTAATGAGGTTGAATTTAAATCTCCCCTTTTCCCTGTGGTACAAAATTTTACCGGAAAACCTGAGACCGATCCTAGACAGATTCAAAAAAATTTAATTTCCCAAATCTCTGGACCCGTCAGATGGGTCGAGTGCGTTGAGCAGATGGGATTGATGGGTGTTGAGCGTTTTACAGAGATGGGGCCAGGTAAAGTTCTTAATGGCCTTATTCGTAAAATCAATGACTCTGGCTTTGAAGTGTTTAATTTCAATAATCTTGAAGATATTAAAACTTTTGAAAAACAAATGAATCACTAAGACTTCTTTTTTAAGGAAACTTTATGGAAAGCTTAAAAAACAAAACAGTTCTTGTCACTGGTAGCAGCCGAGGTATTGGGGCCGACACAGCCATTCACCTCTCAAAACTAGGTATGCGCGTGGCAATCACCTATGGTCGATCTAAAGAACAAGCTGAAAAAGTTTTAGAAAAATTGAACGGCACTGGCCACATTATGCTTTCAATGAACGTGGCTGACTCGGATTCGATCAATCAAGCCTTTGATCAAATGATCAAAGAATTTGGCGGACTTTACGGCCTTGTTAACAACGCTGGTATTACCCGGGACCAATTGCTTTTAAGAATGAAAGAATCAGACTTTGATGAAGTGATCCAAACCAATCTTAAAGGAACCTTTCTTTGTACAAAACTAGCCACCAAAGTAATGATGAAAGAACGTATAGGTAGCATCGTTAATATTACTTCAGTCATTGGGCAAAGTGGTGGTTCTGGACAAGCTAACTATGCCGCTAGTAAAGCTGGGATCGAAGCTTTTTCAAAATCAGTGGCCCAAGAGATGGGTTCGCGCAATATTAGGGTCAATTGTGTGGCCCCAGGGTTTATTGCGACTGACATGACAGATGAGCTTAACGAAGAGAGAAAACAGGCTATTTTAACGGCAGTTCCCCTTAAATCTATAGGAGAAACCCTTGACGTGGCACATTCGGTGGCTTTCTTGTTGAGTGATCAATCAAAGTATATTACCGGTCAGACTATTAGTGTTAATGGTGGTATGTTGATGTAATTACGCAATGATCCTCATTTGGTGGTTGATCATCGGTGGGGTTCATTATTATCATGTGTGCTTTTAAAAATAGAAGAATTATAACGGAGGATTAAATGGCTACAGAAATTCCTGCAAAAGTAAAAGAAGTAATCACAGAACAACTGGGTGTAGACCCTGAAAGAGTTAAGGGTGAGGCTTCTTTTATCGACGACCTCGGTGCCGACAGTCTTGATATCGTTGAACTTGTGATGGCTATGGAAGAAACTTTTGAAATCGAAATTCCAGACGAAGAAGCTGAAAAGCTTAAAACAGTTCAAGATGTTTCTGATTACCTAACATCAAAAGGCAAAGTCTAAACTTTTTAATAAAGAGCGATCAATTGAGTATGGGACAAAGCGTATTTCTAAGACCAAGTAAACCCCAGCGACGTGTTGTTGTGACAGGTATTGGTCTGATTACACCATTAGGTTTAAACGTCAGCGAAAACTGGGATCAAATCACCAGTGGCCGCTCTGGCATAGGACGAATTACATCCTTTGACCCAGAACTTTTCACCACCCAAATTGCGGGCGAGGTGAAGGCTTTTAATCCTGATACTGTGATCGAGAAAAAAGAACAAAAAAAGATGGATCGCTTTATCATGTTCTCTCTTGAGGCCACCCGTCAGGCTCTTGAAGACTCTGGTCTTGATTTTACGAACAACGAAATCCTTAAAGCCCGCACCGGCTCTTTGATTGGTGTCGGTATTGGTGGATTAGCTGATATTGAAAGACAGGCCAAAATTTATCTTGAACGGGGTCCCAGCCGCATATCACCTTTCTTTATACCGGCTGTGATTACCAACATGGCTTCTGGTCACATTACAATTAAGTATGGCTTAAGAGGTCCCAATTTTTCTGTGACTTCAGCCTGTGCCTCTGGTGCCCACTCTGTGGGAGAGGCCGCCCAATACATTAGGGATGGTTACTGTGATGTTATGGTGGCTGGTGGTTGCGAAGCAGCCATTACCCCGCTAGCTGTGGCTGGTTTTGGTTCTATGAAGGCTCTTTCGACCAGAAATGCCCACCCACAAATTGCAAGTCGTCCTTTTGATCGAGACCGAGATGGTTTTGTTCTTAGCGAAGGGGCAGCAACCCTCATTCTTGAAGATTACGAGCATGCATCCCGTCGTGGGGCACAAATTTATGGCGAGCTCACAGGCTATGGTTTTTCATCAGATGCCTATCATATGACTAATCCTTCACCAGGTGGTGATGGTGCTGCTTTATCTATGAGAATTGCTTTAAAAGATGCCCAGCTTAACCCCGAGCAAGTCCAATACGTCAACGCCCATGGGACAAGCACACCTGTGGGTGATGGCATTGAAACCAGTGCACTTAAGACGGTGTTTGGTGATCATTCAAAAAATATGTGGGTTTCAAGCACAAAAAGTATGATTGGACACACTCTTGGAGCCGCCGGCGCCATTGAAAGTGTTTATTGTTTACTGGCTTTAAAACATCAAGTGGCACCACCCACCATCAATCTTGATAATCCTTCGGATGATTGTGATTTAGATTATGTGCCATTTGCAGCCCGTGACGGAAAATTGACCCATGTTCTAAACAACAGCTTTGGTTTTGGGGGCACAAACGCATCCCTTATTTTTTCTAAGCTGGATTAAATCTTTCATAGTCTTAAAATTCAAAAATCAAACTCTTGGGTGCATCCCCTGTTTTTTTTTGATATAGATCCTTTAATTCTTAAAGGAAGTCTGCTTGAAGTCTAAAAATGTTTTTATAGCATCAGATCACGCTGGGTTTTTACTGAAACAAAATTTAATCAATCAACCCACCGATCAATCCATAACTCTCATTGACCTTGGCCCTGTGTCTGAAGACCGCTGTGACTACCCGGATTACGCCGATCTTGTTTGTCAAAAAGTCATGGATAACCCAGGTTCATTTGGACTTCTGATCTGCGGATCAGGCCAAGGGATGGCGATGAGAGCCAATAAATACCCCCAAATTCGAGCGGCCCTTTGTTGGAATGCAGAGACGGCTAAGCTTTCTCGCCAACATAACGACGCCAATGTTTTGTGTTTAGGTTCAAGAGTTGTTGAAAAACGAGAGATCCAAGAAATTATCTTCAGTTTTTTTCAAACTGAATTTGAAGGCGGACGTCATCAGGCGAGAGTGGATAAGATCTCAAAAAAAATAAATTCGTAAAGGAGTTTTAATCATGTCATTAAAATCATCGGACCCAGCCGTTTTTAAATCCATCGAACTCGAACAAGATCGTCAAGAGTACGGGCTCGAGATGATAGCCTCAGAAAACTATGCTTCACGCGCAGTGATGGAAGCCCAAGGGTCTGTCCTGACCAATAAATACGCCGAAGGCTATCCCCATAAAAGATATTACGGTGGCTGTGAATTTGTAGACCAAGTTGAAGAACTTGCCATTAACAGAGCCAAAGAGCTTTTTGGAGCCGAGCACGCCAATGTTCAGCCCCATTCCGGTTCAGGGGCTAACATGGCCGTCTATTTAGCCGCTCTTAAAACGGGAGATCGTGTTTTAGGTATGGATCTCTCTAACGGTGGTCATTTAACCCACGGCTCTCCAGTGAATTTTAGTGGAATGCTTTTTAATATTATCCCTTACGGCATTGATCCTAAAACCCACCGAATCAGTTACGACGAACTTTTAAAATTGGCACGCGAACATCGACCACAAATGATTATTGCTGGTTACAGCGCTTACCCAAGGGTTCTTGATTTTAACAAATATAAAGAAATCGCAGATGAAGTGGGCGCAAAACTTCTAGTGGATATGGCTCACTTTGCTGGTCTTGTGGCTGGTGGGGTTCATCCCTCCCCTGTGCCGGTGGCTGACTTTGTAACGACAACAACCCACAAAACTTTACGCGGCCCCCGTGGGGGAATGATTCTCTGTAAAGAACAGTACGCTAAGGTGATTAACTCTCGCATCTTTCCAGGGATTCAGGGTGGCCCACTTGAACACGTTATTGCTGCAAAAGCAGTGGCTTATGGCGAAGCCTTAAGACCTGAGTTTAAAGTTTATGCCCAGCAAGTTGTGACCAATGCAAAAGCTTTAGCAGAAACTTTATTAAGCCTTGGCTATGATCTTGTCACGGGTGGTACCGATAACCATCTTATTTTGCTGGATCTTACTAAAAACGGCATCACCGGGAAATTAGCTGAAGCTCAACTTGATAAAGCGGCCATAACTGTGAATAAGAACACAGTTCCCAATGAAACCAAAAGTCCCTTTGTCACAAGTGGAATCCGCATCGGAACACCCGCACTCACTACTCGAGGTATGAAAGAATCAGAAATGAAATTGGTTGGAAAATGGATCCATCAAGTTTTGAGTGATCCCGAAAACCCCAGTGTTTTGAGTGAAGTTAAAAATAAAGTCAAAGAACTCTGTGAGAAGTTTCCGCTTTATAACACTCACTAGATAAAAAGATATTACCACTAGGCCTCTATGCCCCAAGGGCTAGTGGGAAATTCGTTATTTTGAGATTTGTGTTTTATAATTGAAGGAGTATGAAAATTTTTATTCTATCTGTTCTATTGTGTGGATTTGCTGGATGCGCGTCCCATCAGCCCAGCTTCTCGGCTTCAAGTCCTGAGTTTCGCTGGCCTGTCCTCACTGGAAAGCTGAGCCAATCATTTAAAAATGGCCACCGCAAACATGATGGTATTGATATCTCAGGTCCCAAAGGCACTTCAATTATTGCTGCCGCCAGTGGAACTGTGATTTATGCAGGTCGCGATTTTAGCGGTTACGGTAATTTAATTATTATCGAACATGGCTCTGAACAATGGGCCACTTTTTATGCCCATCTTGATTCAT
>CAYMBT010000125.1:0-245 GCA_964388755.1 uncultured Pseudobdellovibrionaceae bacterium
ACTGATAAACTCTCGTAAATTCCACAAACTTCTGGCTTGCTGGGGCGACTGACTGATCACACCATCAGAGATCCATCCTTTTTCAAAGCACTCTTCAAAAAGTTGAGCTAAAAGTTCTGTGCCGTCTTCTTTCTGTGAATGCTCGACCTCTAATAAAAGATAAAATTCAGCTTCGCTCTCAAAAGGTTGACTCAGATTTTGCATTTTAATCACTCTCTTTAAAGCAAAATCAGAGAACACTTCGC
>CAYMBT010000125.1:264-749 GCA_964388755.1 uncultured Pseudobdellovibrionaceae bacterium
GTAAACAGAAATAACATCAGAAAGTTGGCTTAAACCTAAAACCAAAACTGTCGTGGCCTCTGGCGGACGGGTGACTTTAAGTTCGATTTCAGTAATAAAACCCAGAGTGCCTTCGCTACCCACAAAAAGATTTTTAAGATCATAACCCGTGGCATTTTTAACCAAACTTCGATTCAAAGAAAGCTTATCACCCTTTCCTGTCACTACACTTAAGCCATAAACCCAACTTCTCATCATGCCATACCTTAAAACTCTAAGGCCTCCGGCATTGGTGGCTACGTTTCCACCAATTTGACTTGAACCCTTCGCGGCTAAATCCACCGGAAAAAAATAACCTTTTTTTGCCACATGTTCGATAAGGTCTTCTAAAATCACACCCGGTTGTACTCGAATGATTTGATCGATTTCGTTGAATTCTAGATTTTGGTTCATCTTATCAAAAGAGACCACCACTTCTTTTTGACTGGCAGTCGCCGCAGAACTTA
>CAYMBT010000125.1:759-8222 GCA_964388755.1 uncultured Pseudobdellovibrionaceae bacterium
AAACCCGTTCTTCCGCCGGAGGGCACAAGGGCTATTTGGTTTTCATTGGCCCAGCGAACGATCTCGACCACTTGGGTTTCATTTTCAGGAAACAGAACGGCCGAGGCATTGGCCTGAAAATTCATGGACCAATCCTTGCCATAGGTGAGAAGATCTTGCTCGTCAGTACTGCATTTGACTTTATTTTTAATACTCTCAAGTTTCACTGTTTTTTCTCCATGCGACTGACCACTTTCATAACAATACTTTGATGGGGCTGCAATGTTTCTAGCTCAGAAAATAAACAATCAATGATCTCACCGTAAGAAGGGGTTATTGATTTCTCTTTAAGAAGTGCACTGATGTAACGAGCGGCCCGATCGATCAACTTACCGTTACTGGGCCTTACCCAGGTCATTATATTGGATTCAAATCGCTTCATGCGTCCCATCATTAAAGTCGATTGAGCATTGAGAAGCATCTTAAGAGCTGTATGAAGATATAAAGGATGGTCAGTTTTAAAATCAAGTGCGACCTCAACACCTGACAAAGAAAACAAAAATTGCTGACGAAGAGAGTCGATATGATAAATATGTTGGCGTTTTAGCCCTAACTTTTCCTGCCGGATATCTAAAATATTTCGACTAAAATCAAAGCCCTGTAAATACTGACTTGTGGTTCGTGAATCTATTTGTGGCCATTCAAGCGCTTTAGGACTTCGACCTAAAAGTTTATCCCAAGCCTGTTTTGAGGTCTCAGCTTCGGGAATCAAGACATAACACCACGAAAGTGGCAAGCCACGTCGGTCTTCAAAATAAGGCAAACTAAATGTCGGCGCACGCTCTGTGGTGTCTGTAAAAACAGTGGTGGCTAAAACACGGGGTGCATACATCACAAAAGAATTTTGTTGGTAAATTTCACATTCTTTTTCGATCAATTCTTTAAGCGGCTGATAATTAAGGTCTTTGGTCAAAGTTATAAACTCATCGACAAATTCAGCTGGGTCTTGTGTTTCAAAAAGGGCAAACCCAATGGCTAATTGTAAAACTGTGCTGGCTTGCAGCCTTGTGCTTCCGGCTAAAGCCATGGGGCCTACACAAAGACTGATCTTGTTGATTTTATTATTTTTGATAAGATTTTTTGATCTATCAATGGTTTCAACAAGCAAGTCACTGGGATTACAAAAAATAAAAAAGGGAGTATTGGTTGAAATCTCTGCCGCGGCTTGAGTCGCACCAATCACATAGGGCGTCTCGCCACCTTCGCTACTAGCGATTAAAAGGTCACCTTGTTTAAATCCCAGTTGAGTGAGGTGTTTTGCGCCGTATTCTGGAAAGTCTTCAAAGCCCTCTAAAGAGTGAACCATGGCCACATCACCACCAGCCATAAATGCGGTCACCTGATTGGTTTTTTTAATTTCATGCCACAAACTCTCTAGTAAAAGTGATAATCGACCTGTGGCCCCGCAACCACAAAGAAAGATGCGATGACCATCAATCAGTGTTTTTTGAATGGACTTTTGAAGATCGGATAACAAATGAGCGTTCAAACGAAATTCTTTAAGTGCGGCTTGATCTACCTGTTTCATAAGATCAAGAGCGTGAGTAAGATCTTTTTGACAAAAATCAGAGAGGCCTTGGGTCAAGGGATGGGGCTTTTCTGTGATCAAATGCCCCAATTGATATTTTTCGTGATCATCTAAAAATTGATTTTTATCCAAACTAATAACTCCTGAATCTGTCATCTTACTCAAGCTTTAGATCCCAGTCCATCAGTGGTTCGACCGACTCTCCATATGTCTAAGAAGAAAGTAACAAGTCAGCCCCCCACCCAAATGCCAAAGCCAGTGTGTCCCGATTGTAAAATTCATTGTGACCCACGGATGAGAATCAAGGGTGCGAAATAACAATGAAACTAAAATCAATACCAGTGGTATTAAAAATGATTTTAAATACTTTCCACCCAGCCTCCACTGGTCCAAAACCATGGGCAAAACACAGGGAATGACAAGTGACAAGTAACCGGCCGTAAACCTATGGGGCCAGTGAACCAAAGTCGTCCACAATATTAAATTGGGTAATAGAAATAAGACTATAAAGACTAAAACAATCATCTTGTGACTGATTTTTATTAAACGCCAATGATAGTAAGAAGTCATGATTCCTAAAATATAAATAGGAAGCACATCCATTGCCATCCAAACCCAGTGGGAGCGAGTTCCATGGTAAATCGTACCACCCAAAAAGCCGATCAAAAGAAAGGGTAAAGATCGAGCCAAAAAATTTTTAAAGTTTTGGTTCTTAATTTGAGAGAGCTTTTTAAACCAATAGATAGCAACAAATAGAAATAATAAATTAGAGAATGTGTTCAGTGGCTCAACCGGAAACCGACTAAGATCAGTCTCCGTGTAAAGAGGTCCAAGGTCAGGTAAATTTATTTTTGAAATTGAATCACCTTTTGATCAATAGTTCCAAAAAGACTCTTACCTGCTTGATCACGCATGGTGATTTTTACCCGATCCCCCACTTTCATAAACGGAGTTTTAAAAACGCCATCGTTTAATTTTTCAATCATTCGACGTTCCAAAATACAACTGGAGCCGACATCAGGCAGATCATTTGAAATTGTGCCACTACCAATGATGGTTCCGGGCATTAAGTTTCTGGTTCTTGCCGCATGGCTGATCAGATCACCAAAGTGAAAATGCATCTCTTTTCCGTTGGCTTTACCAAAAAACTCACCGTTAAATTCAACTTCTAATGGCAGTTCAATTCGCCCTTTGTTCCAGGCTGTACCAAGTTCATCAGGTGTTACTGCAATGGGCCCAAAAGATGAAGAAGGCTTACCGTGAAAGAAGCCAAAGCCTGCTTTAAGCTCATCGGGGATGAGACCTCGAAGAGATACATCATTGATGATCACACAAAAAAGAATTTTCTTTAAAGCATCATCAGGTGTTGTCCCCATGGGGACAAAGTCAGTGATGACACCCACTTCACCTTCAAAGTCAGTGCCGTGAGAAAAATCAATTTGGGGAATATCTTCGCGGGGGGATAAAAAATTATCACCACCACCCTGATACATTAATGGAACCTGATAAAGACTATCTGGCATTTCTGCATTACGTGACATGCGTACAAGTTTCACATGATGAAGAAATGCAGAACCATCAGCCCACTGAAAAGTACGTGGGAGCGGTGAATGAAAAAGTGTTTCATCCATCTTCTCGCCGCTCAGTTTTCCAGAGCTAAGATCTTCAAACACATTTTTTAATCGATCTTTACAGTTGGCCCAGTCTTCGATAGCCTCGCGAAAACTCTCAGAGATTTCAGGGACTTTGATAAATTGGCTATTATCTTTACTGACCACCACCAAAGTGCCATCGGATGTTTTTGATTTTAAGGTGCCCAGTCTCATGGTTCACTCCTTGGAAAAAGTGGCTCGAAGATATTTAAGTTCTATTTTTAACGGAAAATAGGGTTGCAAGCAACCCCAAAGCTAAGATACAAATTGCTGATATGATTAAACTTTATAGTTATTTTCGATCTTCAAGCTCTTACCGCGTCCGTATAGCACTGGAGCTTAAAGCTATTGATCATGAGACTCTCCCCGTGCATTTGCTCAACAGTGGCGGCGAGCAATTTTTGCCTGAATTTAAAAAAATCAATCAGGCTTCTAAAATCCCTGTGCTAGATCACGATGGATTTATTATTGCCCAGTCGACGGCCATCCTCGAATATCTTGAAGAGACGTTTTCACAAAATCCTCTTCTTCCCGTTGATAAAAAGAAACGGGCCATCAACCGTCAACTTTGTCAAATTATCAATAGCGACATTCAACCTTTACAAAATCTCAGTGTTCTTAATGAGCTCACAAAAACTTATGAACTTAAAGAAGATGAAAAGTTAAAATGGATACAGCATTGGATGAACTTAGGACTCCACTCTTATGAGTCCCTAGTTAAAACAACAGCCGGTCTTTTTTCTATGGGTGATGATCCCACTATGGCCGATTGTTTTCTGATTCCACAGGTCTATAACGCTGTCCGATTTAAAGTGGACCTTTCCCCTTACCCAACCATTGAGAGAATTTGTAACGAAAGTCAAAAGCTTGTGGCCTTTCAAAAAGCCCACCCTGATCAACAGATTGATGCTCCTAAAAAATAAGTTTATCAAATATTAGATTTTTAAAAATAGAAACTTCAAACAACGCAATTGAATCGTCGCTCAATAAGCCCGCTTGGGGCTTTTTAATAAAAAGTGAAGTCGCAAAAGAAATAAAAGAATAGTCAGCGCCATGGCCAAGTGAAGTACACTTAAGTAAGGCGGCATCAAATATTTTAAGTTCATCACCCCCACAAAAATTTGCGAAAGAACCAACATAAAAATTTGGACCGACATCACCCTTTGTTTTTTTGTAAGACCCATTCTTGTTCCATAAAAAATCCCTAGAATAAATAATAGACTTACAATAAGCGAGAGCCAATAAGCTCCCAAACGATGGATCACTTGTATGGCAATAGGGCCTTTAAGTGGAGGCAAAAGTTCGCCATTACAGGTTGGAAAGTCGACACAAATGAGTCCCGAATAAGTGGAGGCCACTAAACCACCCAAAACAATCTGCACAACCACAAAAACAATACCTAAAAAAGTATTCCATTGAAAAGCTTTAAAAAGTCGATTGGTTTTTGAGGGCGACTGAACACTTTGGTTTAATTTTTGTTTCATCACATAAAGCGTGATTAAAAAAACTGTGGCCAGGCTTAAGTGCATTGTCACAATGTAGGCATCCAGAAGTTTTAAAACCGTAAGACCACCCATTATGATTTGGGCCACCAAAAAAAATAAACCAACAAGACTTAAAATTCTTAATTTTTTAAGCTCTGCTTTATTCCAGACCTGAACAAAAAATACCAGATAAAGTAAACCCACAAAGCCCGCAATCACGCGATGGATGAATTCAAGATAAACACCAAAGTGATACTGGGGTATCACTTTGCCAAAGCAAAGCGGCCAATCGGGGCAAGTGAGACCGGCATCAAGGGTCCTAACACCAGCGCCTAACAGCATAAGATCAAAGGTCAAAAAAATCAGAAGATTCAGCAGAAAACTTTTATTTTCTTTTAAAGCCATAAAATCCACCTGTCCACCGCTGGAACTAAAATGAAAATCAATATGCTAAATGTGGTCCATAAAAAAAATCCAAGCCAACTTTTACCCATAGGGTCTTTAAGAAATTTAAAAAGCTCCCAAATGATTTTAAAAGCAAAAGGCATGGCTACCAAAAGATAAACCCAACCCACTGGCAAGACAAAAGGGGCTGAAAAAGCTAAAGCAATATAGGCAAAGGTGTAAAGGCCCACATAATACTCGGTGACCTTTTGTCCACGGGCCGCTGGCAAAACCGGAATGCCGCCTTTTTTATAATCCTCTTGATAGCGAAGGGCTAAGGCCCAAAAGTGGGGCATTTGCCAAAAAAACATCACCAAAAAAAAGTAAATATTGATCACATCAAAAATGATTCCTGTGGCGGCCGTATAACCAATCACAAAAGGCATAGCCCCAGGGATAGCACCCGGAACAGCCGCAAAAGGAGAGTTCAGTTTCCAAAGGCGAGTGTAAAAAAAATTATAAAGAATCACTGTTGATAAACCCAGTAAGCCCACTTTCACAGAAACTAAAAAGCATAGGGTTAAACCAACAAAGAGCATTACTAACGCAAAGATCAAAGCCTTTTGAGGTGTGAGTCTTCCGCTGGGCAGTGGCCGTCCTTGAGTGCGTGGCATTTTTTTATCGATGTCACGCTCTTGATACTGATTAAGAGCAAAGCTGCCAGAGCTTAAAAAATAAAGACCAACCAGAGTCAGTAAAAGATGGGATACTTGGAAGGGATTATTAAAAGGGTGGCCTATGAGGTAACCACCCGTCGCTGTAAAGAGAACAAATGCAACTATACCAAATTTTGTAAGATCAAAATAATTTTTCATCCAGCCTTAAAGCGTACTCTCCACATGGACTCGTGTAGAGATATCAATCACACAAAAAACAAATAAAAGAAGAACAAACACAAAACTTCCTACAATAATGTAAGTGTTCGATTTTGCGTCGTACTTAAGATGCATAAAAATGGCCATAACAAGGGCTGCTTTAGTCGCTGCGATTATAAAGGCAATGGCCCCATTAAAGGGCGACAAGTCCATACCCTTCGCTGTGACAACAGTCAGGACGGTTAAAAAAATCAATGCCCCAAAAACCTTAAGATAAGTATTCAGTGGAATTATATGATGATGTGCCATTTATAAATCTCTCCTCTAAACCAAATAAAGTAGTGGGAACAAAAATATCCAAACTAAATCGATAAGATGCCAAAAAAGTCCAACACCCTCGACCGGTGTGTAGTAATGGGGACCAAATTCGCCCTTTGAGGCACGAATCATTACCCAAGCCACCAGCGCCATTCCGGCAAGAACGTGAATCCCGTGAAGGCCGGTCATCATAAAGTAAAAAGAAAAATAAAGAGGTAAATTTTCAACCCCATGGGTGTCACCGGTAAACCACATGCCCGGAAGTTTTCCGAGATGAATTTTATGACTGTACTCAAAATACTTAACGATCATAAAAATTGCGCCACAAAGAATAGTGATCCCTAAATTAACGACGGCTTTTTTCTTATCATTCATTTGGCAGTAGTAAATACCAAGGGCCATAGTGAGCGAGCTAAAAAGTAAAACCACGGTATTCAGTGCACCAAGACGCCAGTCGGTTGACTTTGAGCCTTCGATAAAAACTTCAGGGTACATATTTGAATAAATAATGTAACCCACAAACAGGGCTCCAAACATAAGGATCTCTGAAGTCAAAAAGATCCATACACCTTCTTTACTGGTCACATACTCGTGTTCAGCATCATTAAAATGGTGGGCGTGGTGGTGATTATCTGTACTCATAAGGACCTGCCGTAACGGTTGGAATGGTTTCAAAATTTTCATGGGGCGGAGGTGAAGGAATAGTCCACTCTAAAGTTTTAGATCCCCAAGGGTTCGCCGGTGCTGGCACTCCACGATAGATTCCGTGAATAAAAGCCACAAGAGCAATAGTGAATCCTGTGGCAATGGTGTAAGAGCCCAGAGTCGAAATTTGGTTGAGGGATTCAAACGCTGGCAGATAATCCGCATAACGTCGAGGCATACCCATCGCACCAAGAATAAACTGCGGAAAGAACGTCACATTAAAACCGATAAAAATAAAAACCCAAGACATGCGCGCCATAGGTTCGCTAAACATGCGACCAGTGATTTTAGGGAACCAGTAAAAGGCTCCGCCCATAATCGCCATCAATGTTCCACCCACCATCACATAATGAAAGTGGGCCACAACAAAGTAGGTGTCATGAAAGTGAATGTCCGTAGCAATGGTAGATAAAAAGATACCTGTCACCCCACCGATGGTGAAAATAAACATAAAACCTAGGGCATAAAGCATAGGAGA
>CAYMBT010000126.1:0-8211 GCA_964388755.1 uncultured Pseudobdellovibrionaceae bacterium
CTCTTTTAATTTCTTCTTGAACCTCAGCAAAACGTCGACCAATAAATCTTTTTGCAGAATATATAGTGTTCTCTGGGTTGGTGACAGCTTGGCGTTTAGCCACTTGTCCAACAAGAACTTCGCCATCTTTATAGGCCACAATCGATGGGGTCGTTCGATTACCTTCTTCGTTCACTATGACTTTAGCTTCTCCACCTTCCATCACTGCAACGCAGGAGTTGGTGGTTCCTAAATCGATACCAATTACTTTTCCCATGATTCTGTCTCCTTATAATCCATGCCCACAAAGGGTTCTCTTTACAATCTTAAGATGGAGTCTCAATCCAACTTGTCAAGCCTAGTTGAAAAGTCCTTTTTTCTCTGTGACCTTTTCACCGCGGACTTCAGCCAATTGCCTTAAAAGTTTCTCTTCTTGTTTTTTTAATTTTTTAGGAAATTCCACTTCCAGTCTTAAGCACACATCGCCTCTGGCTCCGCCGCGAAGATCAGGTACACCAAGCCCTTGCATTCTTAATATGCGTCCGGGCTGACTTCCTTCGGGGATGGTTAATTGTTTTTTACCATCAAAGGTTTCAACTTCAACTTCAGTTCCAAGAAGCATCTGTGTGTATGAAATTTTTAATTTACCAATAAGATCTCGCCCCTGTCGGTCGTACTGAGAATGGGGGCGTACTCTGATCTCGACATAAAGATCACCAGCCGGGCCATTGCGAAGTCCGCCTTCGCCCTCACCCGCCACACGAAGACGGGTTCCGTTATCAACACCTTTAGGTATAGTCACAGTGATCTTTTTAGCCACGGATTTTCGGCCTTGGCCGCGACACTCACGGCATGGATTTTTAATCACTTGCCCAGCACCTCGACAGGACGGACAAGTTGTGGCCACAGAAAAAAAACCCTGTGAATTCACCACCTGACCAGATCCACCGCAAGTGGAACAACCGGCCGGCTGTGAGCCAGGCTCACTGCCCTGGCCAGAGCATCGGTTACAACTTTCTTCGGTATCAAATTCTAAATTTTTATCAACACCAACAATGACTTCATTCAATTCAACTTCAAGTAAATATCTAAGGTCAGCACCACGACGAGGTGCTGTTCGAGATCTGGAGCCTCGCCCTCCCATGCCGCCGCCCATACCAAAAAAATCACTAAAAATATCACCGAAGCTTGAGAAAATATCATCCACATTGTGAAAGCCCGGGTGTCCATAACCCCCGCCACCACCTTGAAAGGCAGCGTGACCAAACTGATCGTATTTTGCTTTTTTTTCTTTATCACCAAGAACACCATAAGCTTCGGCGGCTTCTTTGAATTTGTCTTCAGCGGCCTTATCACCGGGATTTTTATCAGGGTGAAACTGCATGGCTAATTTGCGATAAGCTTTTTTGATTTGATCTGGAGTTGAGGAGCGCTCGACCCCTAAAATTTCGTAATAATCACGGCTCATAGTTTGATCCCAATCTCTAAAAAAACGGATAAGAGCACAAAAATAGGGGGCCCTTAAAAGACAGATTGAGGTTTTTAACCTATCCGTCAAGGTCGGGGGATCAATTCTCTTTTGAATTTTTAATGATTTCGTTCACTTTTTCGAGCTGACCTTTAACTCGGTCCAAACCAAACCCGCTGGATTTGCGGGCAAGGACGCTCTCAAGGATGGTCTTAGCGAATTCAGCCTGCCCAAGACGGGTCATAATTCGGGCGGAAAGGGCAAAAACCCATTTAGGGGCTCCACGATAGCCGGCTTTATTCAGTAATTCTGCAGCTTTAGTCGGATTTTGCATCTCAAAGAGCTCGTGATAGGCCGCTCGGTATAAAATTTCCCAATTATCGGGATAATAAAGCAAGCCTCGCTCAAATATTTTTTGGGCCCCCACACGATCATCCACCAAAACGCTTAAAAAAGTGGCTCCATCAGTATAGACCGCAAGAAACGTGGGGTCGATGTTACTGATCACATCTAGCATTTGAAAGACCCAAGAATACTCGCATCTTGCTTGTGGGAGCTCCCTTTGAAGAACCTGATCAACTGGATCAATCTTCTCGCTGGATTCAAAATTGGCTGGCGTCTCTATAATGACTTGGGTTTGATCACAAATATTAATATCCTGTAAAACCCTCACCCACATTAAACTTGAGATCATTGAGTTATAACCAAAAGAGTAAGTTTGTATTTGGGTCGCCGGCGGAACAAAGAGAGTTTTCTTTTCGCTTAAGTTTCTAAAAGACGAGACCCAATGAATCAGGCCAAAAACAACAATAAGACTTAAGATATTAAACTTCATACAATTAAGACTAATATTTTTTAGCAAAATTACAACGCTCGATCAGCAAAAGAATGCGCTGGATTAAAGTCAGTATTACACCTGGTGCAGAAATAGAGTATAATAAAGGAATGATGAAGCCTTTTTGGATACTTGCTCAAAACTCTTCTGAAAATGATCCTGATGACAATCCTGATACCGGTTTGCTTGAAAAAGTCGAAGTTAAAGAGCCTTCGCTTTATAAAGTTCTTTTGGTCAATGATGATTTTACGCCCATGGATTTTGTGATTCATGTGTTGCAAAAGTTTTTTAATAAAAGCCCTGAGGACTCACAAAGAATTATGCTGGATGTGCATCAAAACGGACAGGGCCTTGCTGGCATCTATAGTTTTGAGGTGGCAGAGACTAAGGTTTTTTTAACCAATAATCTTTCAAAACAAAATAAATATCCCCTTAAATGTATCATGGAGAAGGAGTAGCATGCTTAATCAAGAAGTTGAGTTAGCACTGAATCAATCCATCCATTTAGCTCAAAAAATGGGTCACGAATATGTGAGCCTCGAGCATCTGCTGCACTCTTTACTGAGTCTGCAACCCATCAATCAGCTCTGCCAGGATCTTAATCTTAATCATCAAAAAATCCAGACACAACTTTTTGACTTTATTCAACAACGGGCCCCACAACTGACAGGCAACAATAAAAAGCCCGAATTCACCATCGCCGTCCACAGGGTTTTACAGCGGGCTGTGATTCAGGTGCAAAATGCTGGAAAGACCATGGTCTTTCCAGAACATATTTTGATTTCTATTCTTGATGAAAAAGAATCCCATGCCCGCTATTATTTTTTAAAGTCCGGTGTCGAGCTTTACGAAGTGATCAATCACATCGCCCATGGACGACTTAATCAAACACAACTGCAAAAAGTTGAAAATGTACCTAACGAAGAAGAAATAAAAAAAGGCAACTCTCTGAACCAATTTACGGTCAATCTGAACGAGAAAGCGCGCAAAGGTAAAATCGATCCATTGATCGGTCGAGAAGATGTTTTAGAACGCATGATTCAAGTACTGGCTCGTCGCTCAAAAAATAACCCCCTTCTTGTGGGTGAACCAGGTGTGGGCAAAACAGCCCTTGCTGACGGTTTAGCGCTTAAGATTATTAACAAACAAGTTCCCAAGGTTTTACAAGATGCCGAGATTTATTCGCTGGATCTTGGAAGCCTTATTGCTGGTTCTAAATACCGCGGTGACTTTGAACAGCGACTTAAAAAAGTTTTGGCTGATCTTCATGGTCAAGAGCACGCTATTTTATTTATCGACGAAATCCATACCCTTATGGGCGCTGGTGCCACCGGTGGCGGAAGCCTTGATGCCTCAAATTTATTAAAGCCCGTTCTCGCCAGTGGCGAACTCAGTTGTATTGGTTCAACCACCTACAAAGAATACCGCCAACATCTTGAGAAGGATCGAGCCTTTGCCCGTCGCTTTCAAAAGATTGATGTGCCTGAACCCACAAAAGAAGAGACTTTTTTAATCCTTGAGGGACTTAAAGAGAGATACGAAAAATTTCATAATGTTCGTTTCTCTAGCGAAATGATTCAACTGGTGGTTGATCTTTCGGATAAATATATTTTCGATAAACATATGCCTGACAAAGCCATTGATATCATCGATGAAGTCGGTGCTAAACTTAATCTGAATCGTGCACAAGATGATGTGATTGATGTCACCTCTGAAAACATTGAAGGGATTGTGGCTCAGATGGGTCAAGTGCCTTCACATACGGTTTCTTCTTCAGACATTGATAAACTTAAAAACTTAGAACTTCGATTAAAGTCACTGATCTTTGGCCAAGATCCAGCCATTCATTCTTTAGTATCATCTATTAAAATGAATCGTGTGGGTTTAGGGCGAGAGCGAAAACCGGTGGGCTCTTTTCTTTTTGCTGGCCCCACTGGTGTTGGTAAAACCGAAGTGGCAAAACAGCTTTCACATCATTTGGGTAATCGCTTTATCCGCTTTGACATGAGTGAGTACATGGAAAAGCATGCCGTCTCTCGTTTGATTGGTGCCCCTCCGGGATATGTGGGTTTTGAAGAAGGTGGACTTCTTGTTGAAGCTCTTAACAAAACACCTTACTGCGTTCTCCTTCTTGATGAGATCGAAAAAGCCCATCCCGATTTATTAAATATTCTTTTACAAGTTTTTGATAACGGAACGCTGACTGATCCCCACGGAAAGACAGCCGACTTTACACACGCCATCATCATTATGACCACTAACTGTGGCGCTCGTGATGCCGCTAAAGGCTCAATTGGAATCAATCCCGCAGATCCATACAAGGTGTCTGATGAGGCCATTAAGCGCCATTTCTCGCCAGAGTTTTTGAATCGCCTGGATCAAATTGTTCACTTCTCGCCTATCAATGCTGTGATCTGCGAAAGAGTGCTTGATAAATTTCTTTTAGAACTGAGCGAGCAACTGAAATCCAAAAACATTTCATTGGATGTTAACAATGACTCTAAAAAGTGGTTGATCGAACATGGCTTTGACCCCGTGTATGGGGCCAGACCCTTATCGCGGGTGATTGACGAACAAATCAAACGCCCACTTTCTGAAGAGATTCTTTTTGGAAAACTCTCAAAAGGTGGCGAGGCAAAAGTGGTTGTTAAAAACAATAAAATAGAACTTGAGCTTAAGCCTGTTAAAGATACAAAAAAGAAAAAGGCTACAGTTTAAGTATTTGAGGGACACAGTTTTTTTAACGAAAACTTTTTAATCTCTGTTTTCTTGTGACATCTGACATCGGGGCTTTTTTGGCCAGCCTCAAGTTGATCCTCGTAATGTTTAAGATCCACCACTTTCACTTTCATGGCCATGGCAGTTTTTGCTTTATTGATTTTCACTGATTCGGGCTGCATATCACACACAGAAAATGAATCTTTGACGGGTAATTCAATGATATCTAACTTTTCACCATCACATCGAACACGAACTTCAATCTGATAAGGCTGTCCCAGTAAATGACCATCTTCTCTGGCCACAAGATAAACTTTTTGCGTTTCAGAGAGGCTGACTTCTTTTAAAACCCGATACTCAAGGCTTATATCTTCTTGGGCCTCATGGTCATGGGCTAAAGCCCACTCGAAACTCAGAACAATGATACAAAGAATAAAATGTTTCATAGGGTACCTGCACAAAGTGGAAATGCGAGATGAATATGGTCGTTATTAAGCGAGTTTCCACCCAGCTTTGAAGCTTGGTGACCAATCGATCCCATGTATTCTGTGTTACCGGGACGACAGGTTGATGGCATGGACTCTCTCCAGCAGTCTCTAAACTCGTCATAAAATTGGGCCTGTTGACCGTTATAATCTCTTAAGTAAGTTGAGATTCGGTGCAAACGACCGGCGCTATCATAAAGGTTAAAGTTCACAATATCCCAAGCGCGTGCATAGGCATGGTGACTCAGGCGTGTTGAGTTTCTTGCGGTACGATCATTATAGGTTCCCACGTGACGAACAAATATTCTTGAAGGCTGGGGGTATCCGGCCACACGAGCAGCATCATTCACACAAGTAAAAAAGACTTCGTTTAAGTTTTTAGCAAGAGATGGATGAAAGTAAGCACGACCGCAAGTCGAATCACTGTTATATCCACCACGACTTATTTTTGTTTGTGAGCAACCATCCCAACGAACAGCAGAATCATGGGCAAGCTGAAATATTTGATCTTCGATCGCAAATGTGTTTTTCATTTGAACGGGTATGATGGGCATTGTGTCTGTGTCAGGTGTTGGCTCTTCAATGATTGGTGTTTCGTCTTCAGGAGCCTCGAAGTCCTCTGGGATCTCTACATCATTAAAACTTGAGTTCAGCCCCAGACTAGCAATCCCAGATTGATACGGACTACAACCAGCAAGAGCAGAAATTAAAAGAATAACAAGAAGAGATTTCATAGCCAGTCTATCGGAGCTCGACCACAACAATTAAGATTCAAGACACTTTAAAACCTAAATCAAACAAAAGTTCTGCAAAATTCAGAGCTGAATACTCAATGGCTTTTTATCAATCTTATTGTAAAATTTTTGATCAAAAAAAAATGAATTCACCGAATGTGATCCTCATCTTTAGACTTGTTCCGTGAAAACACAAAAGGACTGTACTGATTGATCGCAGTTCGACTTAACTGATGGTATCGCTTTAAACCCAATAAGAGAAAAGAAGCTGAGATGTACAGATTTAATAATTAAGCTGAGATTTTATAGTTTCGCAGCTTTGAAGACCATAAAGAGTTTTTAAGTTCCCCTGCCCCATGATCAAGATTTGTGGTGTGATTGAATCACTCATATTTGTTAATTTTTTAAAATTTTCATCAACCAGGTAGGCTTTATACTGAAGTTGGTAGCGAGTTTTTAATTTTCTCCATTCTCTTCTTAGTTTTTCTTCATCCGAAAAGGCACCTAAAAAATTGAGACTTATAGAACTGGGCAGGCATTTAAGATCTTGCATTTGTTTTTCGCAGGCATGGCACTGGGGTTGAAAGACGATAAAAACCTGCTGACCTTCAAAACGAGCCACAGAAAAATCTTCCAGACTTTGCAGTGCAAAAGGTGAAGCCAGGATCAATTTCGAAAAGATCAGTAAAATAAGGACCATTGATCAATTATTTATCCAGTATTTGGGGCTGTGGTCTACAAAAAAGGCTTGTAAATGCAAAAAAGTTGCAATAAAGATTATCCATTAAACAAAGGATATTGAGCATGACCCTTAAATTAAACTTATTCATGAGTCTTTTATTAATAACCACTATTTCCTGTGCTGAAACTCCAAGTCCCCTTGTTCAGGTGAATCAGCCCAGTAAAAACGACGAACCCCTGCCAAAAACAGGCGAAGGTTTAATAATACAATTAGACTCTGTGATTTATGCTGGCCAAGACCCCTTCGGAAGCCCCTGCACAATGGCATTAGCCATTGATGATGAAATGCATCTTTGGACACAAATTGATTACAAAATACACGGATTAAAAGCCTCTGATACCAGCGTTGATTTTTATCAATACAATTTGTCGCAAAATACATTTTATGGCAAAGACGACAAAGTGGCCGGTGCTCTGCCAGCTTTGGCGTCTGTCCTCGCTGAAGTCGATCCCGAAAGTCTTGATGTCAACAAAACTTTTGAGTACGAGCAACAGGGAAGCCTTTTGCAATCGGTCCGCATTGATTTTTTCGATATTGATGTCGATGGCTTTATTTTAGAACTTAAAAATGTCACAGACCTTAAGACTCTTCCGGTGAATGATAACTCTATTATCAACTCCATGGATCGATTGATTGTTAAGATTGGTCACAATGGTCACTATGATGCCGCCATTTGTACAAATATGAAGATCTCTGGGATGGAAGCCAGAACTTTTTCTATGGGTTTAGATCATGATCATGACGAAGATTCTGACGAACACGATGATGACCATGCTGATGATCATGACGATGACCATCAGCATGATCACTAATATTTTAGTCACCCTTTAAATGCTCTCTTGCTTGAGAGCATTTAATATTACAAAAAAAACTTCTAGACTCTAAGAAAATGTGGATCATGAAAACTAAAAATCATATTTTTCGTCTCAATTTTAGTTTTTTTTGCATGACCTTTTTTACTTTTATAAACCCCATTGATATTTTTGCCCAAAGTGATTCCCATGAAAATCATCTCCATCAAAAAGAAATTTTTGTGGATACGATTCTGATCAATGACGACGAAAGGGATATTAATCCAGTGGATCGCTTGTCGGCTTTTAAGACCGAAAATGTTTCAGCCCAAAAACTTAAAGATCCCAACCGACAAACCCTTTCTGATTTGGTGAAAGATCAGGTGGGTGTTGACGCCCAAGTTTACTGTGCCAACTGCGGCGCTAAAAGACTCACCATCAATGGCCTTAAAGGAGAAC
>CAYMBT010000127.1:0-5572 GCA_964388755.1 uncultured Pseudobdellovibrionaceae bacterium
ATGACCGTTGAGTTTTCTTTTCAGAGTGCCTCTTTGAGAAGAAGGAGAAATGAAAATGAAGAAGCTACTGATCCTAACCGCTCTTTCAAGCCTTTTATTGAACTGTCGTGGAGCTAAAAACCAAAACCAGCTCTCTAGTTCAGATGTGACAAGTTCGGTTGAAGATGTGGTCAACACCCTATCCTCTGTTATGGATGATCAAAGTGGCGAATCTTATGCAAGATATGATAAAAATAAGAATATTCTATTTCTCAAAGATCTTATGTTACCAAAAGCTTTTGCAGCCCAATGCATAAGACCCATCCAACAAGCCTGTGTCAATTCAGCTCGCACTTCAAGTTTTATAGACTGCTCAACTTCGCTGGGTGAAGTTTTAGCCAGTGGCAATATTGAACTCAATTACTCATCTCCAGTTTGCTCCATGGGCCAAACTGGAGATGAAGTTATAAGAACTTTTGACTATGAACTTATTGGACCCAATGGTGGCCAGTGGCAAGTGACAAGCCTCAATCATAATGATTATCGTGGGGTGACCATGGGTGGTGGTTCAAAATTGGTCAAAACTGCCGCTGGATATGATTTAAATATATTAGGAAAGCGTCGCCAATTTATTAAAAATGCTGTTTTAAGGCTCGATAAAAGTGTCCGTACACTTGAACCTCTTAAAGTCACTGGCGGGCTTGATCGAAATTCAAGACGAGTCACTGACGGTGTCGTTGAGGTCGCCCATAATATCGCAAAAATTACCACCCTACTTTCTGCTGAAAACTTAGAGTGGTCTAGCTCATGTTGTCATCCTGTATCGGGACGACTCAGTCTTATGTATACTGGAGCCAAACAAGGCGAGGGTAGTGTTGAATTCACAAGTTGTGGGCAAGCGCAGATTGATCTTAATGGCGAGGTTGAAAATGTTCAGTTCAGCTACTGCGAATGACTTCTTTCCACTTTTTAGTGGAGAATATCTTTTACCCCATGTTGATATTTACAGCGTGTTGCAAAAGATACTGAGTCCAAAAAAGAAAAAGACCTTAACAGATGACCAGTGTGTTAAAAAAATTGCCTCTGGTGACCAGGACTCCTTTAACCAACTCTTTGAGCAGTACGGTGACCTGATATTTGGTTACTGTTTTAAACTTTTAAAAAATCGCGACCGAGCCGAAGACGCCAGCCAAGATGTTTGGATGAAGCTTATTCGTCATGCAAAAAACTACGAAGGTCGTGGACAATTTCGTGCTTGGCTTCTTCATATCGCACGCAACACTTGTTTTAGTCTATTACGAGACATCAAAAAAACCAGTGGTGATGATATCCATGAAAAAGAAGTGGAAGACTTTAAACAAGAGAGTATTTTAAATGTGATTTCACAAAACCAAGATATCGACGTTTTGAAGTCTTGTATCGCTAAACTTCCTGATAACCAACGTCTGACTTTGATGGTTTGGATGACCGAAGAGTTAAGCTACGAAGAAATCGCTGAACAGATGGACATCACCGTCTCTTCAGTGAAATCCCTTTTGTTTCGAGCCCGACAAAATTTAAAAGATATGCTGGGTGGTTTACAATGAAAAAACCAAACTGGGATGATGTCACAAAAGAGCCCATGGGCGAGAGCCTTAAACATCGCACTCTAGCAAGGGCACGAGAAGAATTATTGACCCATGAAAAAGAAAAAAGTTTCTCGTGGTCGACTTGGCTCTTCCCCGTTGTCCCTGCATTAGCGGCGTTACTGTTTTTTACACGAAATAAAAAATTAGAAGAGGATAGTGCTGGAGCTCCATTACTGACCTCAAGTGATAAAGAGGTTTTAAATACTTTAGAAGGCTTAAGCGAAACAGAGCTTGATCAATTGGATCCTGATTTAATTGCCAACCTTGATTTTTATCTTGAACTTGATATTTTGGAGGAATGGGATGGAACAGATGAATCTTGAACAACCGGACCCAGAAATGCTTAAAAATCTTGAACTACTTCTCAACATGGATGTCCTTGAAGAAGAAGCCCATTGGGAAGAAATCAAACTTCTTGATCAACTTGAATCAAGCGAGGAAGACCATGAATCGTAGAGTCTTTTTAAGCCATCTTAAACTCAGTCTGTTGACCACAGTTGTTGTGCTCGCCCATAAGCCCCAAAGAGCTTTAGCACAGGCGACTCAATGGAGTGACCTGACTGATGAACAAAAAAAGGCTGTACAAGGTCGCTGGCAGAAATTAAAAAAAATGTCTCCAGAGCAGCGAAAAAAATTGCAACAAGCTTTTGAACGCTACAAAGCTCTGCCGCCTGACCAAAGACAAAAGCTCAGACAAAATTTACAACGCTGGAAGCAACTAAGCCCTGAGCAACGTCAAAGGGTTGGTACCCTTCGTACCCGTTACAACAGTATGTCCACAGAACAACGGCAACGAATGCAAGAGCGCTACCAACGTTGGCAAAAGCTCAACCCGGCACAAAGACAAAGATTACGTCAACGTCTTCGTGATCGCTGATTTTATTAGAATGCTGGGGGACGTATTCACTTTTTTTTTAGTTTTACTGAACATACTTCTATTTTTGGGGTCTCAAAAAAGTCAGGCCTTCTTTCGACTTCCGAGTACGGCCTCTTTTTATAATAGTGTTGATAGCGAGATGAATCGCAATAGTATTGTTGACCTCTATTTGTCCACAAAAAGCGGAGCCATTCTTCATTATGGTTCTTCTTACTCCCATTACGAGTTTGATAACAATGCGAAAGGAAACAATTCAGCCCTGACCATGGGGCTCAAAACCAATCCTTTGAATGATTGGGTATTTGATTTTGACTTGGCTTACACACAGGTTTCAAAACAGATGTTTATTCTTAACCCCTCCATTGCTTTACTACGCTATTTTAAAAAGGCCGACCTTCAGTTGAGGGTGGGCTATCGCACCATTGAATTAGAAATCACAGAGCGTTTACAAAACCTAAGCCCCAATACCCTCTACCCCATCAGAGATGAAAACTTTTGGTGGTCCTTAAGAACGGGCATTTACCTTTCTCGCTCCACAATTATAGATCTGAGTTACACACAGTTTCAGTATTCAAAGCGTTTTGATCTACTTTCTGCAACAGCAGCTCCAATTTTTGGTTACCATTGGTCGACAATTAATTTCGGTGGAACATTGGCTGACTATTTGTATTCTATTCGCCTCAGTCATAGTTATAAAAAATGGATATTGGGATTGTCATATAACTTTGTGCAAAATGAATTTGATGATAGCTCTGTGATGTCAGTGGTACCTAGTTTCAGTTATAGGATCAATACCCGATGGTCGCTGGATCTTGATATTGGCTACAGCCGTGGGTCAGCTGTAGAAGCCTCTGATCAAGAGGATGGCTTTTTAGGTTTTGGTGTGAATTACCAATGGTAAAAAATTAGTTTTCAAAAAACCGAATATCAAATTGACGATTCAGTATTCGATCGCGCACTTTAAGAAGTTCTGTAAAAAATGGTGGGCGCTCTAGATTACCAAAACTTATATTTTGCTCGCGTGCATTTTGACCAGACCTAGTGGTCAGATTAAAATAAGCTAATTTTTCAAAAGACTTGTTTTGTTTATAAGCCGCTTGTTCAAGTAAGCGAATAAAAAGGCCAGCGCCTAAAACTTTAAATAGGCGATTATTTTGTAAACGCAGATAAAGTCTCCAACGCTGTTCGTGGTCAAGAGCCGATTGCCCAAGAGAAAAAATTGCAAGGGTCTGACTGACTATACGGTTGATATCACCCTGTAGGGCCACACTTAAGCAATGGGTTTGTCTTGATGCTTCTCTACAATCACGATCGTTAGATACAAAACTATCAAGGTTAAGTTGACCATACTCAAAGTACCTTTTCGTTTGGTCATCAATCACTATTTTAATATAGTCTCTAATCACCTTTTCTTTTTCTGAATCAGAAAGCATTGTCGCAAGTCCAAAAGCTTGCTCATCGATAACAACATCCAGTCGAAAATAGGTCCGTTGATTGATCATCGAATCAGTGATTTGTTGAAAATTGGCGACTTTGTGAAAGATGCCGGGAACCATTTTATAAATGTGACCTAATATATTTTTACTTTCTCTTCGAGTCAGTTTTTTATCTGTTCGCTCCACCGAAAAATTCATTTCACGAAACTTTTTGATTCTCATGTTTGCATCAAGATCAAAAAGCACATTAGCTTCGGTGCGGGTTTTATTTTCGCTTCCAAAAGTCAGCCAACCACCGGCATTATCAATCATAGTGGAGGTGGCAATTCGGTAGTTTTGATAGTTTTGTGATAGAGGGTCAGTGATCAGTCTTATATTTTGTTCAATTGAACTTTCACTATTTTGGGCTGTGATCAAACGAAAATTGATGCGAACACCACTGCTGCGTTCAACATAGTTGGTATGAGACTTTGCAATGCGACGGACGCGAATATCACTTTCTCGACTTTGATGGGCGTCAGCTTGTGAAAGCTCTTCGGCCTCATCAATCACCGATGCTAAAGTATCAACAACAGCATCACTTGCGCCTCGGATAGGATTAAGAACCTTGAGCGCTGATAAAAAGGGCCAACTTCGTGGGTTAACCATTTGATTATAGGCCAAAGCCGCTTCTTCAGAATTAAGATTAAATTCGTACTCAACAGCAAAAAGATCACCGCGAGTTTGCTCGAATATATTTACCTCTAGTATTTTTGAAGGGACAATTCGGCTGAGACGCTGATCAATCTCATCAATTTTAAAAAGACGAAGCATTAATCCATCACCGCGACCAAAACCAAAACTCCCGCGAAATTGTCTGTTTTTTAAACTCGATGCACGAACTAAAATTCTATTGTTAGACTTTTTATAAATTTCGTACTGAAAATCACCGTAAAGAATATAGCTTGCACCCAATTGAACATTGATATCAGTCAGGGCATTCACCATCTGTGCACTCAGCACAAAAGCTGTTCTGATTTGAAAGCGAAAATAATCCTGTGTATTCAGACGTCGAGCGTTGGTGGCATTAAACGGAACAATTTGTGATTGAAGTCGGTTATTATTTCTCACCACATAGGGTGGGTTTTTAATGACATTTAAAGCTTCCTTTTGGGATGGAAACTGTCGAACAAACTCGCCTGTAATGGCATTTTGATTACCGATTGAAAAAACACTGCTATCAATCCCAGAATCAAGGTTAAGTCCAAAGGTAATCTGTTCGGACCGCGAATAGGTTAATAGATCTGAGTTGGGTGTAATCCTTAAATGGGCATGCCCTGGAATGGACACTGTTTCACCAATACCAAGATCCAAAAACGGAATACTGACCGAAATATTTTCAGTCTGAATCCTCTCAGAAATTCTTTGCCCAATAGTCTCAGCAAATACTGAATTAACAAAAAAACTGACCATTACAAAAACAAGTAACTCATTTCTTATCATTTCTGGACCCTATAAATGTGGATTGGTTTCACCTACCAATAATCACAAATCCACCCCAATCCCCACCAATTTCCCCAAATCCTGTAAAAACAACAAGACCGCCCTCACTTTATACACCCCGCCCCCCCCCGCCAAAAGCCGCCTTGATGATCAACGGAAACCCGATCTTC
>CAYMBT010000127.1:5582-8194 GCA_964388755.1 uncultured Pseudobdellovibrionaceae bacterium
AAATACCCTCCCAAACACCCTCCTCTCCCAAAAAGACCACACTCGATAAAAAGAATGGATTAACAAAAAGACAAAGGAAATGAGGGAATGAAGAGAAGAAAGGAAGGATGGAAGAAAGAAGGAAAGAAGGAAAGAAAGAAAGAAAGGAAGACAAATGGAAGTTAAAAGCAGAAGTACGAAAAAGAATATAAAAATGAGGACGTGAAGTAAAAAAAAATGAAAAAGCGAGTGAAAACCAAAGTTCACCCTTAAAAAATCGACTCTGTCGTGCTTTTGCCAAGTTTTAGGATGAGTGAAGCTTTTTGAACCTTCGGCAAGCGTGACGCGCTTTTGCTCGAAGAGCAAAATGCCGACCAGGCATGGAGGCCGTGGTTCAAAAAGCTTCACTCATCCTAAAACTTGGCAACAACCACAGAACAAAGATTTTACTGGGTGACAAACTCAACAGAAATATTTTTAATTTCCGCATCCGAAAGTTTATAATTCAAAAGAGTTTCTAAATTTTTGATTTGCGCTTCGGCGTAGTTTTCTTCGCGCAAATTCACGAGTATTAAATCGCTGGCCCCTTGGGAAAACTTTCTGTACTCAGCCTTTGAGAGAAGTCTTGAGAACTCAACCTCATCGAGTGTGACTTTAAAAACGTCAGCAAATGTGTTCACCTCGGTGACAAGAGCTTGCACTTGGGTTTTTATTTTTTCTTTTTCCAGCTGAGAGCGGTAAATCAATTGTTCTTGTTGCGCTTTTGATGCACGTTTTAAACCAAGTCCTCGGTTATATTCGATGGGGACTTCGACAGATAAAAGAACGCGGTTCTCTTCCCCCATGAGACGTGTGGGACCTTCGCCATTGTCTCGGTTCCATTCAAGGTTAAGATCGACTTTGGGCAGGATTTCATTTTGGCCTAAACGAATACCCAGTTGGGATTGCTTTTCTTGGACCATGATTTTTTTAAGGCTAATATTTTTTGTGATTGCTGTTTTGTAGACGGCATCAAATTCTTTTTTTTGGGCTTCATTAACAAGTTTGAGTTCATTAAGATTTGTGAGTTTTTGGTTTTCAATGGGTATAACTTTTCCGGTTGAATCACGATAAAAAAGCGAAAGATAAAATGCCGCTTTTTTAAATTCAAGCTCGCTTTCTTTGACCTGAGCCTCTCTTTTTTTGATGTATTGTAAATTCTCAGTTTTGTAAATTCGGGCGAGATCACCCACCTTGATACGCTTCTCTATCTGATTGGCTCTCGTCAGGGCGAGATCAAGGATTTCTTTGTAAACTTTAAGTTGGTTACCTTTAACAATCCACTGCCAATAAGCTTTGAGAGCCAAGGTTTGAATCATTATTTTTATATTATCCAATTCCAGTTTTGCCAGTTCGACATTTTGTTTTTCGTTTTGGATTTTGAAACGATTTAGATCAATTAAACTGTTTCGTAATAAAGAAACCGAAAGGCCAGCAAAGTTTTCTCCGCGACTGAGGGTATCATACTTACCTTCATAGGAAGGAAACTCTCCGTAGGACTGCCTGGCCCCAGCATAGAGCCTCGAATTTAAATAGGGTAAAGGCTTTTCTAATTGCACTTTATAATGATCACCACCATAAAAACCTTCGGTGCGCGAATCCATATCCCCTCTGACACGGGCATCAAAGGCTCCTTGGGACTCTTTCAAACGATTTTCGCTCTCTTCTATGGCTAGTAATCCATTGATAACATCAGGATAAAATTTTAAACCAGATTGCACCACTTGTTCGGGCTGAAGTGCAAAAAGACCAGTACTTAAAAAAAGGGGTATCAAAAAAAGGATCAATTTTTCCCCTTATCTTCAATCACTGGGGATTGACTACGTAGAGACTTAGGAAATCCGTTAATTTGTCGCCACAGCTCATAGCCTAAAGAAACTTGATCCAAGAGAACAAGAGCCACTGTTCTTGCTCCTTGACGTAAAATACGATTATCAGGCCAAGGATTAGGGTCTTTGGGATCAGGAACCACGAGAACTCTAAAACGTCCATCGGTTGAAACTGATGGATCAACCGTGCTGACTAAGCCACCAAAACTTCCGACCGCAACAGAGGGCCAACCACTAAATTGCACGGCAGGCCAACCCTCAAATTGCAAACGTACTTCTCGACCGGGATAAATCAAAGGTAAATCATTCCCATCAATATAGACTTCAGCAATATTACGATCTGTTTTAGGCACAAATACAACTAAAGCTTCGCCGACTTTCACATTGGTTGTCCCAGAGCCTTTTAAAATTCTTAGGATCTGTCCGTTTCTAGGAGCCGTGACGACTTGCAATTGCTGGCGCGAGAGTTCGACTTCGGCCTGAGCCAGGGCGGCTGCAGCGGAGGCCTCTTCGGCCAGTAGTTTTTTATAGGTGATATTAGAAATTTCAAATTCTTTTTGTGAACTTAAACCTTCTTTAACCAGTTTTTCTTGTCGGTGGTAGTTCAAGCGACCAATGTCACTGGCACTTTTTGCAGCATCAAACTTTTTAATGGCAAAATCTCTTTGAGATTCAAGTCGAACCAAAAACTCTGGGTCGTTATCAATAATTCTAACAATAGGATCACCTTTTCTGACCTCTTGACCATCTAGTACAAGCCATTCT
>CAYMBT010000128.1:0-8168 GCA_964388755.1 uncultured Pseudobdellovibrionaceae bacterium
CGACCTGTCTTTCTTCATATGAGAACCGTTCGATTGATGGGTCATGCTGGGTCTGATGTAGAAAGCAGCTATCAGAGTTTACAAAAAATTCAAGAGGCTGAAGGTCAAGACCCCCTTCTTCATACGGCTCGTATTTTGGTTGAAAAACAAATTTTAAAACCCAAAGACATCATCGAAATTTATCAAAACTTGCGCGCAAGAATTTTTTATATTTCTCAACAAGTGGTCACACAAAAGCCGCTCGAAAACATCGAAGACATTGCTCAAAGTATTACAGCCTGTAAAGACGAAAAAAAATCACCACCAATGATGAGTGACGATCAACGCTCAAAAATTTTTGATAAAGAATGGAGCAAGCTTAAAACACCACAGCATATGGCAAAATTGATCAATTGGGGCTTAACCGATCTGATGCTTCAATATCCTAAAGCTCTCACTTTTGGCGAAGATGTGGCTGAAAAAGGTGGAGTCTACAATGTGACCGAACAACTTAAAAAAAGGTTTGGACCCAAAAGAGTTTTTAATTCTCCCCTGGATGAACAGTCTATTTTAGGGACAGCTATTGGCTTAGCCCACAATGGTTTTTTACCCGTGCCAGAGATTCAGTTTTTAGCCTACCTCCATAATGCTGAAGATCAGATTCGTGGTGAAGCTGCAACTTTAGCTTTCTTTTCTCAAGGCCTTTACACCAACCCCATGGTCGTTCGTATTGCAGGTCTTGCTTATCAAAAAGGTTTTGGTGGCCATTTTCATAACGACAATTCTTTAGCCGTGCTTCGCGACATTCCAGGACTTATTATTGCAGTTCCAAGCCATGGGCAAGATGCCGTAAAAATGCTACGCACTTGTTTTAAGCAAGCCTACGAAAAAGGCCGTGTCTGTGTATTTATCGAACCCATTGCTCTTTATATGACTAGAGACCTTCATAACGTGGACGACAAAGCATGGACATTCACTTATCCCGAACTTTCACAAACCATCGAACTCGGTGAATTTGGGATTCACGGTGAGGATTCTAAAAACGTTATTTTAACTTACGGAAATGGCACTTATTTTTCACTTCAAGCCCAGAAGAAATTAAAAGATGAGATGAACATTTCAACTCAAGTCATCGATTTAAGATGGATTGCCCCGATCGATTATCCTGCCTTGAAAATGGCCCTTAAAAAGACCAAGAATCTTCTCTTTGTTGAAGAGTGTCGTAAAACTGGGTCACTTGCAGAAGCTGTTATTGCTGAGCTTGCCACCAATTTTGATCATCCGTTAAAAATGAAAATTCTCGGAGCAGCCGATTGTTTTATTCCACTGGGGCCAGCCGCCCGTGCTGGCCTTCCTACCGTAAATAGTATTATGGATCTTTGCCTTGAACTGATCGGGGAAAAGTCATGAGTAAAAAAAGAATTGTTGTTGTTTGCCCCGGTCGCGGTTCTTACACAAAAGAAAGTCTTCATTGGCTTAAGAATAAACCCCTTATCAAAGAGAGCCTTAAAACCTTGGATCAGCTGAGAGTCAATGATGGTTACCCCAGCCTGACAGAACTGGATGAGGCCGAAGTTTTTAAAGTTTCTTTGCACACTTTAGGCGAGCACGCATCCACCCTTATTTATGCCTGTGCCCTTTCTGATTTTCTAGAAATCAATCAAGAGAAGTATGAAATCGTGGCTCTGACTGGAAACTCAATGGGTTGGTACCTGGCTTTATCCATGGCTCAAGTTATAGACCTTAAAGAATCTTATCAATTGATACAAACCATGGGCTCGCAAATGAAAGATAAGATCATTGGATCCCAAATTATTTACCCAATAGTTAATGAAGAGTGGCAAATCGATCCGTTAATATTAAAAAGTATTGATGAGCTGATCTCAAACTGGAATGAAAAAAATAATCACCCTATTTATATCTCTATTCGTTTGGGTGGCTATTTGGTTTTAGCAGGCGAGCAAAAAGCCATCTCTGAATTTATGAAGCAACTTCCTAAAAAAGAAAACTATCCCTTTCAGTTGGTCAACCATGCTGCTTTTCACACACCACTTTTAGAGGATGTTTCAATAAAAGCTCAATCTCTTCTTAAAGATCTTCATTTTTCTCAACCTCAAATTCCATTGATCGATGGGCGGGGAGTGATCTTTCAAACCTACAGTTCAGATCCACAAAATATTTTTGATTATACTTTAAAGACCCAAGTCACTGACACCTATGATTTTTCTAAAACCATTGAAGTGGCTCTTAAAGAATTCTCACCAGACCATATTGTGTTACTTGGCCCTGGCAATAGCCTTGGAGGCTCAATCGCCCAAATTATGATTGATCAAAAGTGGCTAGGGCTTAAATCAAAAAACGATTTTACAGATTTACAAAAAACCAATCCTTTTCTGCTTTCTATGGGTATTTTAGAGCAGAAACAATGTCTGATTGAATAGAGCTTGTTAAGCAAAAAAAACTTTATATTCTGGGCTATAAGTCCTGATTTTTAACATAGATACACTTGTTTTTATTTTTAAAAAGCCGATAAAGGGTTGTGATTCAATTTCTTATTGTTCTCAGCTTAACTATGGGCTTTTCACAAGAGTTCTTTAACGAAGACCCTGAAGGGGTTGGAGCCTTTGAAAGCTCATCCATTGGACGTGCCATTTTAGCGCGAGGGCAAAGTCTGACCCAGTCTCTTAAAACCAAAGACGAGTTAGATCGATATTTCGCCTGCCATATAACAACAGGTTCAAACGGCAACATGCGAGCACAAAACGAAGCTCGACTTAGAGAATTTAATCAAAATTATCGACCGATGATTGAACTCGCTACCCAGCACTTTCAGATTCCTTATGCTCTAGCGGCTTGTGTGATGTTTCGAGAATCACAATTTGATAATAATGCGGTTTCAAACAGGCAAGCCCAAGGCATTGCCCAGTTCACTGCGCAAACATATGATCATCTCAAAGAGAGTCTTAATAATGTCCGAGCTATTGAGCCTCATTACCAAGCCTTTTTAAAAATGGATTTTGACGAAGTCATGGCTTACTCAGGAACTGATAACCCTTATGTGCGATGGGTGCAGTTTACCCAAAGAGAAGGTGTCTTTACAAATCAAGTCAGTGAAGCCGAAAGACAAAATAGCATCAATACTTCACGCGCACTACTGAATCGATTTCATATCGATAGACAGCTTGTCGGCAATTTACAAACCTACCTTTTTCAAGCCAATACATATTTTGTTCGCCAGTCGAGAAATGCCACAGATCCTAGCCAGCAAAGAAGTTACGAAAGCATCAGACATGATCTATTTCCAAATACGGCCCAAGGCATGAATCCCACAGGCAGTGATCTTTTGCCGCCATCGAATTTCTCGACCATGCTCTCTAAACCCATGTGGGTTGTTGCCATGAATATGTTTTATCTTAAACAGATGATGATGAATGCCCAAGCCCGTTTTAACCGAAGCCAGTTTGAAAATGAAAACGATTCCATTGGTTTTCTTATGGTGATCGGTGGCGGCTACAATAACGGTTACTCGCGCCTCAACAGCACATTTGAAACCAGTAGTGAATCCACAGAGTCAGTCAGACAATGGTGTGACCGCATTGGTAACAATACCGAAACAAGAAACTATATGCTTTCTTTAAGACGATGTATAATGAAAAACAATTTTGCCCAACCCACGGGGCAAGCTATGAATCCTGAATGCCAAACTTCAGCCCCTCCTGAAAACGAAAACCCCTGCGCAGCGCCTGGAACAAGTCCAACGGCCGTGCCTGAACCTTCTCGACCAAGTCCTACAGAAGCAACACCTTAAGGTTTAATTTTTGAAATCCATTCTAGATAAGTTATAAGTTGATCAAGCTCTTTGTTTGAAATTTCTTTTTCATCAAAGCCAGGCATTCGACTTTGATTCCAAGTTCTAACTGTTCGGGGATTGCGAATATATTTTTTTAAAGCACTGGGTTTAAAGTAATCGACCGGGCTCATTGGATAATTCAAGTCGGGGCCAAAATCAGAAACTCCTTTTTGATTCAACTTATGACAAGCAAAACAATTTTTAATAAATAATTGATAACCTTTTTGTAGGTTCAAAAAATTATTATGATTTTTGTTGGGTAACAAAAGGGGATAACTGAGTTCTACTGAATCTTTGATTTCAATTTCTTGCAAACTATAGGGCCACTCTTCGGGACCAACTTCGTTATGATCAACATCTTTCCATATCAGAAAGTAGGGGCCTGCCGACTGGCCCGATTTTAAAGTGTGCCAGTCGCCATTTTTAGGTTGAATGGCTAAGTAAGCTCTGGCTCGATTTTTTGAACCCACAATTCTTTGTGATTCGATCACCACGGTCATACCATCGGTGGCTTTAAAATAGATTGAACTTTTATCAGAGATCTTAAACTCACTCAGAAGATCTTTCATCTCAAGAGCTAAGTAAGAGTTGGGCTTGTCGCTCAAAGAGGGATCTTTAGCAAGATCCACGGTGACAAGATCTTTTCTTTTTAGCAAATCACTTTTTTTGATTTCAATCTGTTTTTGAGCAAAATGGATTTTTAGATTATTGTTACTGGCGCTTATGCTATTGAAACATAATATTAGTTGTAACAAAAACAACATCTCAGATTCTCCAAAAAAACCGACTGATTGTTTTATCCACACTTAATCATAGTAAAAGTATTAATCAATAGGTTTAAAAAAACTTAGAAATTAAGAATCTTTCTGTTGTTAAGTGGTTGAACGGGTCTGATGTTTGAATTGTACTTGGCTCTTAACATCATCACCTGCTCTTGGCTGAGCTGTAAGGGAGTATTAAAGACAAACCACTGCACACCCTCAAGACATGGTGGGTGGGTCAGAGAGCCTTCATATTGGTAAAAAGTTTGTCGTGGCGGTATAAACTGTGAAGGGTTGAGTCGATAACCAGGTGATGAAGAGAATTTTTCAATGGCACTTGCTTTGCTCCAGAACTCATCAAACCATGGGCTTGGCTTTCCACTGATCACAAATAAAGAGATCAGAGCCTGTTTTAAACCATTGGATGTACGGTGGTAAAACTGTAATTCCATGGGCAATTGATTGTCTGAAAGTTTATGTTCTGATGGTGTTCTTAATTCTATTTTTTCTAAAATATAATCAACACCTCCATAGCTGATTGTGCTCTCTGGTGTCAGTTCGATTCGATAGGTGTAGCCCGTGTTAGTAATCACCGCACTACTGTCTTGATAAGAAATTTTTAAAGGATTGGGTGAACTTGGTTTTTGCCACACAAGATTTATGGGCGACTGCTTTTGACCTTGAGAGCACATATCATATTGGGGATTGAGTTTGGCCCAATTCTCTGGTCCGCGATCACCATCATAGTCCCAACCCCATTTGTCTTTTGATTCTTGCTGTTGTGCTTTCGGCTCTCCATCACTAATGACTTCTTCTTGAACCGGAGATGAACTTGAACAAGAGACTACAAACAGAAGTATCAGAAAAAATGGAAGGCGAATATTTTTAGTAAAAGTCTCAGCTGACATCATGATATCCCCAAAAAAAGATTTGTATTGTTAAGTCATTATTATAATCTTTTTGCTCTGATCATGAGTGAAAATAACCTCAAAACCTCTCTAAAAGTCTAACCCTAAAAGTGGACTTAAAAACAAAAAAAACTTAGACCAATGTCTACTCTGGCAGCTCAAGATAGCGACGCAGTTTAAAGACAATATAGTAAAAAGGAATGGTATCAAGAAGGGCTGCGATCATTTTAAATAAATAATTGCTCATTAAAAGCACCATAAAGGGTTTAAGGCCCATGGAACCTTGCCATAAAGCCATACCGAAGGTGATGGTTATCACAGCCACAGAATCGATCATCTGTGAGCAAAGAGTGCTGACGTTATTTCTGAGCCACAATGCTTTGCCACGGGTTTTCTTTTTTAAATAGTGAAATATTTGAACATCAAAAAATTGCGCAGTGATATAGGCGATCATGGAAGCCAGAACTGAACCTGAGGCACAAGCATAAATCAGCGTAAAAAAATCAACCGAACCACCAACCTCATGACCACTGGGTAAGAAAACCGGTTTAGCCAAGTACAGGACTTGCCAAGGGGGTTGGGCTTCAACAGGTGCTGATTCAAAAAACTGACCCAAGAAAAGAACAAAAATCACAAAAATATTAAGCCCAAGACCGACCCAAACAATAAAATTGGCCCGCGATTTACCATAAAGCTCGCTCACTAAATCGGTGACAAGAAAAGTCAGGGGGTAAGGTAAAACACCAACCGCTAAGGCCATTGGTCCAATTTGAATAAAACGGGTCAAACCCACAACATTGAGAAGAGTCATTGAGGCAAAAAACACCGCCGCAAGAATAACAAATACACGTTCTCTTTTTTCAACTACTGACATCCAAGTCAGATGATCATTTTTTTTTCCTAAAAACAAAAGAATTTTAACCCACCTTCAAGTGGTTCAAAATGATCCATTGATGAATTTTTTTCTTGATTAAGGGCATTTAGACCTGTTTTTTAAAGCCAAAACCAAAGATTTCTAGACGCAAGCCCCTTATTTTTGCTATTTTTAAAGGGTAGTGATTATGGGCTATCAATTCACGGGGATTCACAAATTGAAACAGTATTTAATGATTTTTATACTTTTATACTCTTCTCTTTCTTTGGCTCAAAAGAAAGTTGACCCTAATGATGACCCCAATGAATCTATCGGCCGTGAGACAGCACCTTCTGTTTTAAGAACCGCCATTTTACCTCTTGAGGCTATTGACCCAGCCCTTTCCTTTTCAATCAGAAGCCTTGATGATCCTCTTCTGTTCGATAGTCCAGGTAGCCCTTCTGAAGAAAATAGTACTAAGGCTGCTGAAAAAGAGTCATCTTCTAACTAAACACAAATCTTTTTGTCCCGTTAAGCTAAAGCCCCCTCTCTCCGATTGAGGTGATATATATTTCATCAGGAGACTCGCCTTGAAGGTCGACAAATTTGACACAGTAGAATTTATGCCCGGAGAGTACATCCTGAGAGAGGGCGCAAAATGTGACTCTCTTTTTATTGTAAAATCAGGTCAAATTGAAATTTTTAGATTGGATTATAAGAAAAATAAAATCCCTTTAGGCATTGTCGACTCTGGTGAGTACTTAGGAGAAATGTCTTTAATCACCGATCGATCCCATTCAGCCAACGCTGTTGCCATCACAAAAACGATTTGCGTTAAACTCACCAGTGAAGTGATGGAAAAGCAACTTAAGCTTGCGCCCCCGTGGCTTGTCGCCTTAACTCGTGGGCTTGTGTTTAAACTCTACCAAACCAATGAAGTCCTTAAAAGAAATAGTATTGTGGACGAGAGCCTTTCTACAGCGATTAAAGCCATTCAGGATAATGAACGAAAAAATAAAATCGCTTAAAATTGGACATTGTTTAAAAACAAAACCCAATTTTTTTGGGTTTTGTTTGAGAAACGATTTTTCTAATATGATTGCGGTTTTGTTTCTAAAGTGATTTAAAATTTTGCATTTGGTTTTGTCACTTTAAGTTGAGTTTCAAAGTAGGGTTTTTCACTTTTAATACCTAGAGACCTTACATTGATATCTAAAGTTCCATTATTGGATTCAGAGTCGATGATGACAAAGTTATGGTCTTTGGCTGAGATCATTCGACGTGGGTTTTCGAGCCATGTTTCAGTACTCCCCGGTGAGCGATAGATATAGCTATGTATGGGGCTAGATGTGATCTCAAAGGTTTCATAGCCCAGCATGGATTTTTCTATTTTAGAAATTTCTGAGTAATGAACATCGCCCGATAAAAAAACCACAGGTTGTGTTGTGTTTTTAAGATCAGCAATCAGTTTTTTAAAATGTTCTGGATGATCATCAATAAAGCTTTCATTGATTTGCTTTTTTTTATTTTTTTCGATGGGGATAAAAGTGGCTTTTGTAAAAAACTGTCCACCATTGGCAAGCCATAAGGGCGATTGAGACTGTTGGATTTGTTTTTTAAACCAATTATTTTGATCTTTTCCCCATTGGCCGTAGGGGTTTTTGGCATCAGGCTCTCTAAAGTAACGATTATCCATGAGTAAAAACTTTTGTGAAAATCCGTTAAAAGAAAAATAGACACCATTTTTTTCTTTTTCAATCACTCCTTGAATCGGTTCACCACCAAAAAAAGCTGAAAATATTTTAAGTGCTGCCTCT
>CAYMBT010000129.1:0-8129 GCA_964388755.1 uncultured Pseudobdellovibrionaceae bacterium
AACCAAAATTTAAAGTCATACCCTACTCTTAAAGTGTAATCGGTACTTTATTAGGATTGGTTTCTTAAAACTTTTGATGACAACTGTTTTATTTTGATAAAATTGGGTTTAAGTGAACAAAGCTCACTTGTTTGCTCTTTATCGCAACTTTGATTCACTTCTTTTATGAGAGCAGGATAAAGTTGCAAAAAGTTTTTATAAGCCACAAGACTTGATCCACTGGTTAGTCCATTGTTGAGCTTGGTTGAAATTACGATATTTATCTCTTTGATTTCGGCAGGCTTGTCTTTTAAATCCTCAAATGACTGACCTATGAATGGACTAGAACATTCTAAGGGTTGCTCAAAGTTTATTTTAGCTCTTTTTAGTGAATTAATCTTAGCACCGTATTCTCCGATAATAACCGCTAGTGTTGCTTTTGAGCAATGTTCACCGCGAAGAAGAATTGCTGAAGCGAGTTCATTAAGGACTCCTGATTCAACAGGTGGACGACCTTTCACTGAGACCATAAATTGGGCCTTATCTAATAAAAGCTTAAGATTTTTGACATTACCAACCTGGGCTGCGGTCACAATCTTTTTTATAAAATCTGGATTATTATTAATATAGGCGGCAGCTTTTGATTCTTCGGTTGTTTTAACAATAGCTTTTACTGTGGCTCTCGAAGAGACCGAGTCTCCGTATTGAAAAGAACTCATATTGGTAACCATGGCATAGGTGGTTCCACACTCTCTTGCTATCTCTTCGGCATCGGATGAATAGTCATCTAAACTGTAACGATAGCGTTTAACTGTGACATCAGCTGAGCAAGCGACTTCATAACCAAATGTTGGTTCTTTTTTAGTAAAAACAGTAACAAGTTCATCATTCTCTAAGGGTCTTAAATTCATTTTATTATCTATTTTAACTTCTGGAGGCAAAAGAGCACAAGCTGTCGAAGACAAAACAAAGACGAATAACAAAATTAATTTTATATTTACAACTTTTGTATTTTGTACAGATTTGTGAGTGCTGAGAGTTAACATATTTCTCCTTAGGGATGAGACGTCAATTATTGCAACGCATATGCCATAGGCCCCAATGACTTACCTAAACGCTGGCTAATTTCTAATAATCCCAGTTTATTCTACTAAGTCGGGCTCTGGGTTAATTTTAAACTGAACAGCTTTAACCGTCAGAAGACCTTCTACGCGGGCTTTAAGGATTCGATGGATACCATCCATAACAATACCCTCTTGGCTGAGAATTATTGGGTAACTTAAGTCAGCATTTTGAATTCTCTTAAAATGGTCCATCACATGACTGATGGTTGGCTTGATTCGGCCACAAAACCAAATGTCCTCATTGAGCTGATCAAAAGATGAAACGGGATAGTCGACCAAAGGTAGGTCCTGGGCTAAAAGCCAAAGTCGTTTAATCTTCCAAACATATCTTTTTTCATTTTTTAAAACAGAATGGGTATGCTGATCAAAAAAACTCTTGTCCATATTTCAACCTCAAAAAAATTGGTGAATGGGTCATTTATGGTTTAAAACTCTTCAATTATTTTGAGGACTCTACCCCATTGTTCAAGTTTTTCCCTTGCCACAAGTTAAGAAATCACGAATGCCCTTGCGCGTTAGGTATCGGGACTTTAGTTTTTATGTGATTTAATAAAATATATTTACTTAAAGTTTTTTTATCGGGGAGTCACCGTGTTTGATTTTTTATATGTCAGTAGTTTTTTTATTTCTTTAACGGGTTGGATAGCCCTCGCTGTCTATCCACTCAAACCTCAACTGGTCAGTCTGTATTCAGGTAAAATTTTACCCCTGTTTTTCTCTATGATTTATAGCTTCATGATCATCGGCTTTTGGCACAAAACCAGTGGCGATTTTTTTTCGGTCGAGGGTTTTAAAAAACTGATGGATACCGATGGGGTGATCGTGGGTGCATGGGTTCACTACTTGGCCTTTGATTTAATTGTAGGGACTTGGATGGTCGTTGATGCCAAAGACAGAAAAATACCACACTGGCAGGTTCTGCCTTGCCTATTTCTAACCTGGCCTTTTGCGCCTATGGGTTACCTGGCTTATCTTATACTTCAACGCTTTAAAATGGCAAAATCTTAAGCGGCTTTTTTAGTGGTCGTTCTGGTCTTACGTTTGTCATCAAGATGACGGATTAACTTTTTGATCATCTGAGTTTCACCGTTTAAGGCTAACCAAAGATCTGATCCAGCCGCTTTTATTTTTTCAGATCCGCGAACTCCATAAAATTCGACGTAAAGATGAGCCCCGTTAGTAAAGACGTTCTTTAACGAAATCTCCACATTGCACGAATCAAAAGGCATCATTTCACGCAGATGATTAATTTCACAAAAAACACAATCCACTGACCCTGTTGCAAAAAAATCGGGAACCATATCCAGTAACATTTTATCCACGGCTTTGGCTTGCCATTTTGAATAATTAGAAAAGTAAACGTTACCAATCACATTCGATTCAACAGTTGTGGTTTCAAAAGTGTGGGTTGCGATTTTTTGTCCCTTAAAACTGGCACTAAAATCTTTATCGACGGGTGAGCCTAGGCGCTTCATATCAATGTCTTTAACTTTGATCTGTGTCCCCTGGGACATACCAACAATATAATCCGAAATACTTTTAGGGAAAGGAGCTGGTTTCACCAAGCCATGACCTAAAACTTCGACCCATGCTGTTTCCATTTTACTTTGTGCAATGACCTGAATTTCTCCACTGGGCGAGATCTTTCGCCATTCAAAAAAAGCATCAATGGCATCAGGTCTCCCTAAAGGGATCGTGCTACTGACCGCAGCTTCTATGATGTCACCAACTTGTGCATCGCCAAAGACTGTGGTTTGAGATGAGCGAGTCACCCAACCAAAATCACCACCCTTAAGTTCACTAAAAATACTATCTAAAATAGGAAAGAGCCCTAGCTCTCTGGCTTTACCCTGCCATTCAAAAAATTTGGGATAGGATAGTCCTTGGGTTGGACCAATCACATCAGAAAACACAACAGGCCATCGAATGATCATTGATCCATCGCTCAGTCTCTGCATTTTGTAAAGATGATCAATCGTCTCTCCTTGATTGGTTTGAATGCTCTTTTGAGAGAGTGAATTTTTAATATCTTTGGCTTTAAGTGTCGCCATCGCTAATGCAATGCCTTGGTTTTCAAACTCTATCATTTGAACATCGACTTGGGCAAACTGGTTCTCATAAGCAAAAACCAATTGAACAGCTTGGTCTTGAAAGTTCATTTCTTCAATGGTGACGTTAAGCTGACCCAAAGCCTTTCTTGCGGCTTCAATAGAAGTCCAAAGAAAAGTTCCTGCAGTTTCTAATGAATAGTATTGTAAAAATTCTTGAAAATCGTTTCTCCATACTTCACCAAAAATTGCATTCCAATCTTTATTTTCAATGTCTTTCATCCATTCGATATCACAACCAACTCCATTTTTATTAAGAGCCATTAATAAATAATCATGTGAATGTGAAATCGAAATCTCAATATCTTTATTGATAACTATGGGTTGACCGGACTCTTCCCATGCGAGCTGAATATCGATGTTAGAATTGCCGTATAAGGATTTTAAAAGATCAGCTTCTTCTTGATGACGTTTCTCTTTACTAAGCTTGCTCAAACCTTCTTTATGAATCAAGAGCAGATGATCAAGCCTATGTTTATTTTTTAACTCTATCAACTGACTTGGGATCAGAGGTATCTTTAGAGGCTCGTGATCTTTTTGAATTCCATGATTGGATTGAACATTATCTTGATCAGGTTGATTTGTTTGATCTTGGTGAGTATTCTCTTTTAATTTCTTTTCATTCATTTTAAGATTCTCAGCCGAATTGACCGAATTATTGATATATTGACTTAAAAGTAATGGATCCTTAAGAATCTGCCCTTTTAAGCCCTGGATACTATCGACCAGAGCACCAGTTTCTGAGTAAGAAACAATTGTACCTTCGATTGTTTTTTGATCAGCTTTTTCGATCTGCATGAGCCCTTGCACTAATCCTTTATTGCGGGTCTCAATAACCCAACGATCGATCCCCACTGGTAAAAATAAATAGCGACACTGGCTAACAAGTGCAGACTGCAACAAAGCATCCCTATAGTAAGGATCGCCCAAGATAAATTTTGATTTTTGAGAGAAGCTTTTATGGGACGCAGTTTCGTCCGTATCGATGGTTAAGTTAAAACAAGCATCGTGGTCAGTTAAAGAAACAAATTGATCAAACTTCTGAAAACGTGGACCATGAAACAAAACTTCTTGATAGATTCGTGGTAAATCAACACTGACTTGTCCACGGACCCAAGGATAATTGGATGATTTTGAAGTCTCTTTAACCAATTGTATTTGTGCTGAAAAGTGATCCGTTTTAAAACCTGTACGGTCACAACGCACACCTGCTTGAGCCTCACCATTTTCGTCGATTTTACAGTAGATCTGAATTTTTGTTATTCCAGTTTCTGAAACAGAAATGGGTCGAGGTAGTTTTACATTTTTAAAAATCACTTTATCTGGATCAGATAAATTCAAAGCAAGGGCAGAGACTTGGCACATAGCCTCTAGCCCCATCACCGTTGGAAACAAGTAACTGCCCTCGTAAATATGATGTTCAAGGTAAAAATCTGAGTTAAGGCTTAATTCCACCTCGGCCACAACCTCTACACCTGGGACGTAAGATATAATCTTTTCTAAAAAACGATGTTCAGGGTTTGTAGGTGGTTGACCAAAAGCCTGCGGCCAAAGACGACCTGTTACCATGACAGTGGACTCTTCAGTATACTGTGTGACTAATTTGACAAAGTTCTCAGTTCCCTCTTCAGGGGATATCGATGTTAGACCAAAATGTCCTAATTTATCTTCCGTTCCAATTCGTGCGGCCATCCCCACTTCGGCCCATAAAGAGTACGCCACACAAATAACACGCGAATTAGGATGCTGGTCTTGAAACTTTTTATAAATGTAATTTAAGGATTCATTAGAAAAGCCATACCAAGCATTACCCTGTAAACCCAACTCTCCAATCACTGAAGTTAAAGCTGCACAAAGCTTAAGTGGCTCTGATTGCAGGGCCTCTAAAAAGTAAAGAGCTCCTAAAATTTTTGGCGACACTTCTTCAAAAGCTTTTTCAGGTTTAACCATCATGGCAAGGCCCGGTCGGTTTCTACCTGCACCATGAACAAAACCATGAATGGGTCCTTGCTTCTGATTGATGTCTTGAACTACATTTTGCACAGACTCTGCTTGACTGACATCACAGTGGTAGTACTCAGCTTCAATCCCCTGCTCTTTCAATCGATTGATGTTCTGTTGAACCTCTAAACTCTCTGCTAATGGAGAGCTTCCGATGAGAGCGAGTTTACAACCGGTTTTAGCCGCTAGAGAAAAAGCGCATTCAAAGGTAATACCTTTTCCGCCGCCTGTAAAAACAACGAGATCGCTTAAAGAAATTAAGGCTGACTTTCTAGGTTCACGGGTCTTCCTGAGCGGTTCAAAGACCGGGACTTTACGTTTAAGTTCTTGATCATAAGAAACCACTAAAAATAAGTCTTTTAAAGTTATATCTAAAAGTAAGTGGTTGTAAAAGTCCTTAGGATTTGTTTGTTGTTCTCTGGTCACAGTTCTGACCCGAAGATCATCGCGCTCTTGGTGAAGAGCCGATAAAAAGGCATTCACACTATGAATTCGCCAATCCTTAGAGTCCATACTTTGATTGGTACATACCACCGTCAGAGTTGGTAAATTTTCAGGTTCTGATTTTTGACCCCTAAAAACTGCCAATATATTGAGTCTCTTGATTGTAGCCTGTAAATCCATAACAGGATCAGAAATATCTTTGATTGAGTTTGGCATCCAAACTAAAAGATGATGTGAACTCATTTTCTTTACACTTTCTAAACTTCCATTGACCTCTGAAAAATCAAAAAGTTTGACCTGTCCACCTATAATCTCAAGGTGATCTTTAAAGCCATCTACAACTTCTTGGTCTTGAGATTTGTCATAAATAAAGCAGAATACTTTTTCTTTAATATCATGAATATTGAGCTGATGACTGTGTGATCTTTCTTTAGGTTGCCATTTTTGAACAATATTTCGTACCCAAGAGTCATAAAACTTCAATGGAGATTCAGTTTTAGCAACCTTATTTAAAGATTGAACATTACTCTTTGACTGATTAGAAACTGAAGACTCAACCTGTACTTTTAAACTTTGATTTTTCTTCTGGTTCAGGGCTTGAACAATTTCTTTGATCGAAGAATTAGCGAATTGACTTGGATCAAGCTCAGCCTCAACACCATATTCCATAGCAACCATTCCTATAACTTCGGCCGCTTTGATCGAGTCTAAATTAAGATCATCTAAAAGTTTTAATTCAGGCTCTAATAAGTTAAGTTCAAATCCTGTCTTCTCTGAAATAAGAACAAAAAGACGCTTTTGCATTTCTTCTTTTAAGTTTTCTGACTGTAGTTCTTTGATTTGTGGAACTTCGACTTGTTTTTTAGGAACTTGTTTATTAAGTTTTGTATTTGGCGGAACACTTTCCTGTGGTGTTGCAGAGTTTTGTTCAAACTGATCTAGATCTACTTTTTCTAAAAAAGTTTGTACAATTTCATCGATCGAAGCATTGGCGAACTGACTCGGGTCAAGTTCTGCTTCTATACCATAATCCATGGCCACTGATCCTACGATCTCAGCGGCTTTGATTGAGTCTAAATTCAAGTCATCTAACAATCTGAGACTGGGTTCAAGAATATGAGCTTCAAAGCCTGTTCGCTCTGAAATAATATTGTAAAAATGTTTTAAAATAATATCTTTAGGCTTAGGTGCTAAAACCGGTTTGATCTGTGGCCGTGGTATTAAGAGCGGCTGATCACTCACTTGACTTGTCGTCTTAAGGGCAACTTGTGGTTCTGATTTTTCAACCGTAGTCGGTTTGATCAATGAAATATGATTCAACGAGGTTACTTCTAAATCATTTGATGTTTGAGATAAATAGGGGCGATTAACCTTAGGGAATTCTCTTTCACAGGGGTTGTCGATAAATAATTTCTCTTGGGGCCATTGAAATGCACGAATCAAACGGTTTTCAAATAAGGTATCCCAACAAACTTCAACACCAGAGCAATAGGCTGCAGCCAAAGCTTTTTTAATTTGGCTCATCTGTAAATGATCTTTGTCTTCTACATGATAGGACATCTTATTTTCATCGCTTATTAGGTTCGATAAAATTTGACCCGGCCCCACTTCTATAAATAAATCACACTTCTCTTTGATAGCTTGGCTCGTACGATAAAATTCAACGGGTTCAATGATTTGTTTTGAAAAATGCCTCGCTAGATGAATATTTAGCTCGACAGGCTTTGCGTCAACTCCACTGTACACTTGCTTTGAAAGTTTCTGTGGGTGGTCTGAAAGAAAATCACACTTGCTCAGTAACTGGTCTGATGCCTTTTGCACTAATTTTGAATGAAAAGCATTTGAAACTGGAAGAATGACCGATGCAACGCCCTGCTGTTTTGCCAAAGCTTGCATTTCTAAAACGGCTGACTCTTCACCAGAAAGTACTACTTGGCTTTCAGAATTATGATTAGCAACGACAAGATAATTCTTAATTTCTTTTAATAAGCTCTCTGCTTTCTCGCGATTGCATTTTAAACTGATCATTGATCCGGGCTGGCTTGGATCTTTAGCCATCAATTGACCTCGATAAGCGGCCAATTTCATAAGATCCATCCAATCAAAAGCATCGGCCGACCAGAAGGCTGATAGTTCGCCAAGACTGTGGCCGACAACAAGGCTTGGATGGATGTGACAGCGCCGTAAAAATTCGGTCCAAAGATAGGATGAAAACACTATAGCGGGCTGAGCCAGTTCTGTGGCTTGTAATGCTTGTTGGGCTTTTTTCAGATCCTCAGGATCAATAAACTTTTCGACCTCAGGATAAACGGCCTTAGAAAAATCAGGAAGACCTAATCGAGAAAATTCTTGTTGAACTTTTTTTAGTGCTTCTTGTGCCCAATCAAATCTTTCGATCAAGACGCGAGACATATTAAGATACTGTGAGCCCTGGCCAGGATAAACAAAACCAATTGTAGCATTTGTTCTGTTA
>CAYMBT010000130.1:0-8056 GCA_964388755.1 uncultured Pseudobdellovibrionaceae bacterium
AAATGGCCCACCCAAACGATATTTTTTTGTAAAGGGCACCGGAGTTCCTTTACCGGCTTCAACAAATCCGTAAGTGAAATTAGTTCTTAAGACCACATTCCAAAAAAGTGTTTTGTACCATCTAAAAAAAGCATCGCCTTTGGTGTAATTAAGATCTCCCCCAAGGCCTGCCACTTCATAAGAAGCACTGGTATGAACACCCGATGAAGGTGCAAAACGATCGTTTCTTCGGTCGTACTCCACAGACGCTGTCACTGAGCTAGAAACTCCCTCGGCGGTGGTAGGATCAAGGACGTCCGTGGCATTGGGACCAGGAATCATATCAAGTTCGGTATTATCGAGTTTATAACGCAAGAAACCGTAAAAGTAGCGTCCCCAGATGGGATGACCCACACGGACGGCAGCCCCTTCGACCTTTTCACGGAAAAGAAGGGGAATGTTGCTTTCGTTACGAAAGATATCAAATCCTACGGTCCAAAAAGTATCGTAGAAGTAAGGCTCAGTAAAATTCAGGCGATATCTTTTTTGAATCTCCGAGTAATCGATCTGTAAACCCACATTTTGACCGCGACCTAAAAAGTTCATTTGGTTGAGCTGGGCATTAAAAATCACACCACTAAAAGAGCTGTATCCAGCACCCAATTGAAAGCTTCCGGTGTTTCTTTCTTTAACAACGATATCTATATCCATCAGATCATCACGACCCGGTGGTGTTTTTGTGTTGAACTCTACAGATTCAAAAAAACCAAGTCGTCTGACATTGTCCATGGATTCGCGTTTACGGGTTTCGTTATAAAGTTCGCCTTCACCAATTCTTAATTCGCGACGGACCACTTTATCTCTGGTGCGAGTATTGCCAATCACATTGATTGTTCCAAAGTAAACTTTTTTACCTTTATCAAAATCGTAAACGATATCCACTTTACGTTCTTCTTCGCGAATAAAAGTGCGGGGAATAACGTTGGTGTAAGCATAACCCAAATCACCATATTTGGCAGTGAAGGCGCGAATGTCTGATTGAACTGTTTCGTAAATAAAAATATCAGATTCATCGATTTGTGCGGCTTCACTAAGCTCTTCTGTCGAGAACAGTAAATCGCCTGAAAAGCTAACTTCGCCCGTATTAAACTGCTCGCCCTCTTCCACTCGAATGCTGATGTAAATGCCTTTTCGATCGGGGGTCACCGTGACCTCGGGCCGAGAAACTTTGGCTTGCACAAAGCCTTTATTAAAATACAAATAACTGATGAGCTGAATGTCTTGTTCAAAGGCATCCTGTTTGTAGGTCCCACCGCCAGAGATGGCACTAAAAAGTCCGCCCTCTTGGGTCAGCATACGTGATTTAATTTCAGTAGCGGGAACTTGTTTGTTACCAATAAAAGAGATTCTTTTAACAACCACTTGCTCGTTCTCTTGCACATCAAAAACAATTTTAACATTACCGTTTTCGACCGGCTCGATGCTGTAAGTGACTTTGGCTAAAAAGTAGCCCTTTTCTTCGTAGGACTTTTGGATATCTAAAACACCCCTGGTGATTTTAGCGTAATCAATGATTTCAAAAATTTTGATTTTTGTCAGTTCTGCCATCTCATCATCTGAAATTTCAGAATTCCCTTTGTAATCCACAGAAGCCACTGAAGGCTTTTCAACCACTTTGTAGGTTAAATTGACTTTGCCACCCGAGACTTCGGTTTGACTGACTTCAATGTCTTGAAAGTAACCCGTCTTAAAAATAGCCTGAACCTCTTCTTTAACAGATTTAAGGCTTAAGGGAGATCCGACTTTGTTGATCAGTTTTTCGAGGATGGCATCTTTCTCGATTTTTTTGTGGCCTGTGATTTTAATGGCTTGAATTTCTTGGGCCCCTGCCTGGATAGATAAGATCAGAGTCATAATAAACATAAAGAGAATATGACAAATTGGGGTGATTGGCGATTTCAAGTCAGGTTTTCCTCAAAAACAATTTTTAATTCACAACTTCTATAGGGTGAATCAAATTTTAAAAAACTTTATTTTACCTTTCAGGCAAAAAAAAGACTTTTAAGGGTTTAATCTTAAACAACGGCAATACTTTATAACCATTAAACAAATTGAGAAGGAAGGCTATTCACAAAATACAATAATGTCAAAATGACTCACCCAATGGCTGAAAAAAAGAAGTGTTCTCTGGTGATCTATTGTGCAGCTCATCATCAGCTATAGCCCATTTGATAGGCAATCTTAATTAAATAAAAACACCATTTTTAAGACGATAGATCACCGGAAATCGCTGGGCAAAATCTTGATCATGGGTCACAACAACCAGGGTCAGCCCCAGATCTTTTTGCAGTTGAAAAAAAAGATCCTGAATGATGCGACCATTTTCACTATCAAGATTTCCTGAAGGCTCATCAGCCAAAAGAACTTCAGGATCTTGCACAAGAGCGCGAGCAATGGCGACTCTTTGCCTTTCACCACCGCTCAGTTCTGAAGGGTAATGATGGCCGCGATTTTTAAGTCCCATGTCGTTTAAAAGCTTTTCGGCTTTCTCCATGGCTATAATCTTAGAAACCCCACCCACTCTCGCAGGGAGTGCGACGTTTTCAAGGGCGGTGAGCTCTGGTAAAAGATGATGAAACTGAAAAACAAAACCAATTTTTTTATTACGAAAGGTGGCCAGCTGCTCGTCTGTTTTTTTGGTGAGATCTTCGCCCTTGTAATAAACTTTCCCCAGAGTAGGAAGATCAAGAGTGCCAAGAATATGGAGTAATGTGCTTTTACCGGCTCCAGAAACACCCATAATACAAACGGCCTCACCTTGACGGATATTAATATCAACGCCCTTAAGTACCTCAAGACGAGTGCTCTCCATTTTATAGGATTTTGTAATGCATTTTGTGGATAATATAACACTATTCATATTTAAGGCCCTCTACTGGCGAGAGTGATGCCCCTTTTAAAGCGGGGGCTAATGTGGATAAAAAACAGATCACAAGTGTGGCTATGACAACCCCTATAATATCCATCAGATTCACCTGTGTCGAAAAATGAGAGAGCTTATATACCTCTTCGGGCATGATGGGATAAATTTTTTGAATTTTTTCGAAACCAAAACTTAAAATCAAACCTAACACCAAACCACAAAAAAGGCCTATTGAGCCTAATGTCAGCCCATGAATACAAAATAACAGAATGATATCCCGTTTTTTAAGGCCCAGTGCCCTTAAAACACTGATTTGTGAATAACGTTTAAGAACGCTTAAAAAAAGTGTGGTTGCAACGTTAAAAAAGGCAGCCACCACCATGATCAGCATGACAAAAAACAGAACCTGCTTTTCATAGCGAATGGCTCGAAAAAGGGATCGATTAGTCATCGTCCAATCTTTCACCGAATAATCCCAACCCAAAACATCTTGTATTTTTTCAGCCTCAAGGGCTGCCAGATCAGAATCATTGAGGCGAATACGAAAACCATTAATCTTATCGCCAACACCTGATAGCTTTTGAACACTTTTTTGCCGAGCAATTACAACTTTGTCATTAAATTCATATTTACCCAAATCAAGAATTCCATGGACATAAAAATCTTCGATATGTGGTGTGACCTGCGTGGCGGAACTTCGAGATACTTTTGGCAACACCGCTTTATAGGAATCCCCCACTTTAAGTCCCAGCTTCTGAGCCACCACTTTGCCAAGGTATGATGGTTCTCCAAAAACAGATTGATCTTTATCCACTTCATCAATGATTCTGGATTTAAGTTGCTTTAAGTTTTGCGCCCCATCGAGGTCAATGCCCTGCAATAGAACTGCGGCCAGCTCTCCGTTTTGAGCCACAAGAATTTCAGCATTCACAAATGAAAAAACATGGCGAATATCACGACCCGCTTGTCTGATTTTCTCTTCAATGGTTTTGGGGTCATCAATCATTCCCCCACGCCGAGCCACACTGACGTCGCCACTGACATCAATAATTGAATTTTTTAGACTTTCACTAAAACCACTAAAGCCCGCCATACTGACAACAAGAAAGGCCACACCAAGGCTAATACCAAAAAGAGAAAACAGTGTGGTTGGTTCTAACAACACCCGTTTTTGAAAAATAAATTTTCGATACAGCCAAAAATGCAAAACTATTTCCCTTCTTGTAAAAGCTTGAGATACGAGAAGATATAGTCTCTTAAATCCCCGTTCATGACATCATCCACCTGACTGGTTTCGTGGCCAGTGCGATGATCTTTCACCATATGATAAGGGTGCATGACATAGGATCTAATTTGTGAGCCCCATTCATTGGCTTTCTTTTGTGCATTCATTTCATCTTTTTCTTTGTTTCTTTCTTCAAGTTCTTTTTCATAAAGGGCGGCTCTGAGCATTTTCATGGCCGTATCACGGTTAGCATGTTGGCTGCGTTGATTTTGACACTGAACGATGATGCCGGTGGGCTTATGGGTGATTCGAACGGCCGAATCGGTGGTGTTGATATGCTGACCACCAGCACCGCTGGCGCGATAGGTGTCCACTTTAAGATCTTCGGTTTTGATATCGATGACGATATCATCATCCACTTCGGGCCACGCAAAAACCGAGGCAAAGCTTGTGTGCCGTCGAGCATTGGAGTCAAAAGGTGAGATTCGAACCAGTCGATGGACACCAGATTCTGCTTTTAAGAAACCATAGGCATAGGGGCCTTTGATATTTAAAGTGACCGATTTTATACCCGCTTCTTCACCGGATGTGTGTTCAAGCACTTCAACTTTAAAACCTTCTTTTTCGGCGTAACGCACATACATTCTGTAAAGCATTCCAGCCCAGTCGCAAGCCTCAGTTCCACCAGCTCCTGAATTAATAGATAAAAAGGTACTATTTGCATCTGTTTCGCCATCGAGAAGTTTTTTAAGTTCAAGATCTGAAATTATTATTTCTAAACTTTCTAATTCACTGACGGCTTCTAAAAATGAGGGTTCATCGGATTCTTCTTCGGCCATGTCCAGTAAAACAGAGACGTCATCAATTTTTTGATTCAGATTCAGCCACTGCTGACAGGTTTTATCGTGAATTGATATTTCACGATTTATTTTTTCCATCTCAGCAGGTTTGCTCCAAAGATCAGGATTTTCAGCTTGGTATTTAAGTTCTTTAAGTCGATCCAGTCTGCGATCGATGTCAAAGATACCTCCGAAGTTGTGAGGACTGGCTGCGCAAGGTTTCAACAAGGCTACGGTATTCGCTGAGGTGGGTATTGATATTTAAAACTTTAGTCGACATAGATCCATCCCCTGTGGGCAAAAAAATTCTGATGTTTCACTTTTTTAGGGCCTTAAGAGTATTTTTAAGAGCCTTGAGACCAAATGAGCCCAAAAAAAGAGCATGATATTTTATTCGAAGTAATGATAACGAAGTCCCTCAAAAATTTCATCCTGTAAATCCAACATAATGCGCGCCTCATCGGGGTCTTTTTCGTGGTCATACCCCAAAAGATGAAGAACGCCGTGGATGAGTAAATAACCAAGCTCTTCATTGGGTTTAACGTCGTGATCAAGAGCTTGTTTTTTGATCAGATCGCCGCAAAGCACAAGTTCTCCAAGATCATTTTCGCCAAAGCCAGAAAAACTAAGGATATCAGTGACTTTGTCTTTAGAGCGAAAGTCTTTGTTCAGCTTTTTCATCTGTGTTTCTGAGACAAAAACCACAGCCACTTCCTTTTTATCCAGGCTGACTTTTGTTTTCTTTTTTAAAACTTTAGAGAGTTCTAGCATCCAAGCTTGGATGAATTTTCTAGGTATTCTCCATTTTGAAAGCTGAACAATATTGACCTGCAAGCTGAGACCTCGCTATGAAGTGTGAATGACATCATTCCAACAACTTACCGACATTGTCAAAAAGTTAAGAGGCCCTAACGGGTGCCCCTGGGACAAAGCTCAAACCCATAAAACTTTAACCCCCTTTGCCATTGAAGAATCATTTGAGCTCGAGCAAGCCATAGAAAATGGCGATGTTGAAAATATCAAAGAAGAATTGGGTGATCTCCTCTTTCAAACTGTTCTTCATGCTCAAATAGCTAGCGATGAAAACAATTTTAACATCGATGATGTGATTAAAAACCTCAATGAAAAGATGATCCGTCGCCATCCCCACGTATTTTCAGACGTCAAAGTGAAAGATCAATTTGAAGTGCTCAAAAATTGGGAAGAAATAAAGTCCGAAGAAAAAAAACTTAATAATAATATTTCAACAAGTGTCTTTGATATTCCAAAGACTTTTCCAGCCCTGCTTCGGGCACAGAAAATTGGCAAAAAAACCCAAAAACTTGATTTTGATTGGACCAGTGCCCAGGAAGTTTCAAAAAAAGTCGAAGAAGAGCTTTTAGAACTCAAAGAGGCCGTCGAAAGTAAAGTGCAAAAAAATATCGAAGAAGAAATGGGAGACTTACTTTTTACTGTTGTTCAGTGGGCCAGACATTTGCACGTGGATGCCGAGAAATCTTTGCGCCAAGCCAATGACAAATTCACCCGTCGATTTGAAAACATGCTGCAGGAAAAAGAAGATTTTTTGACTCTCCCCAGAGATGAAAAAGAAAAACTTTGGAACCTTATTAAGTCTAAAGAAGTTTAGCTTTGTTGAGACAGAAGTCAATAATTTGCTTGGCCTTTCAGGTGAGCTTACAATACCCTAAGAAAAAATAAAAATGTTGTACGGGGGACCATTTGCTACAAAAAATTATTGGACCAATGACCCTTGGACTTATATTGATCATCGGATTTTCTTACTATCTCTTAGCCCCAGCTCCCCCTTCTGCAAAAAAAACAGAGACACTGATAACTCCAACCGGTGGAGATTTTAAAATAGAATCCACTCATGGAATTTTTGATAGTGAAGAAGAAAGGGGAAATATCATTTTTCTTTCTTTCGGCTTTTTAAGTTGTCCCCGTATTTGCCCACTGACTCTTCATCGATTGGCTGAGATGTATAATAAACTCACCGTCGAAGATCAAGAACGAGTGAAAGTTCTTTTTATATCCGTGGATAATATCCGAGATGATTTGGATAAACTTAAAAAAAGACTGGGGCCTTTAGGTAAAAATTTTATTGGTGCCACAGCAAAAGATCCTCAACTCAATGAAATTTTAAAACTTTTTGGCGCCCGCTTTGTGAGGCTTGAAGATAAAAAAACAAAAGAAATCTTTGTGGATCATACCACCCCCATTTTTGTGTTAAATTCAAAGGGAGAGTGGGCCGACACCCTACCCCATGATAGTCCTGCTGAAAAGATCCTAGAAGCTTACTTACTGGTGGATGAAAAACGACCTGAACTCGCCTACGCCAAAAAAGAAAGAATCCTAGAGATCCTGGGTGAAAACAAAGACTGTGATCTCAGTGTTGAAGACTGTTCTATCCCGACTTTCAATAACAAAAAAATGACATTAAAGATTTTAAACAAACCCGTTGTCACTGAAAAAAATTTAAAATTCCATGTCTCTGTTGAAGATGATGCTTATAAGCCCATTGAAATAGATATAGAGGGAATTAACTTAAACATGGGCTATATTCGCCCCCTATTAAGCGAGAGTGCAAAAGATCAGTTTACTGGGGAATTTTATTTACCAGTCTGTGAGCTTTCTGAAATGAAATGGAAAGTTAAATTAATTTCTGAAACCAAAGATAAAAATCAAGTGGCTTTTATTTATTATTTGACCACTCAACAATAGGATATTTATGAATCTCGCTCTTATCTTTTTCTTACTTTTATCTGAGATTGGTTTTAGCCAAGAAACCGTGGTCTTTAAAGTCAGTCATATAACTTGCAGTTCTTGTCTAAAATCGATTCGCGAAAAACTTTGTACACTTGAAGGTTTAAGCCAGTGTAAAGTTAAATTTGGTGAAGTTCGACTCACCTCTAAAAACAAAGAACTTCTGAGAAAAGAGAATGTTCAAAAATATCTCGATCAAGCTGGTGAGTATAAAATCACAGAAGTTCTAAGACCAAAGCCATGAACGACCCATGGCACGTCAGTCAAAAACTTTTTTTTCAGCCAAGAGACAAAATGAAGAGCCAAAATTTTTTCGCCAATAAAATA
>CAYMBT010000131.1:0-773 GCA_964388755.1 uncultured Pseudobdellovibrionaceae bacterium
ATAGTGCAGATGCGGCGACTCACGATCAGTCTCGGGGTATAGAGGGGTTGTTTGACAGAGCCATGAAGGGTGTCGAACTGGCCCAAGAAAATGGTATTACAGTTTCTCTTTCTACAATCGTCACAAACGAGAATTCTTTAAGTGGTGATATAGATAAGGTCGTCCAATTGGCTGAAAGTAAAAAAGTCTTTGTATTACTGAATTTGGCAGCCATGGCGGGCAAGTGGCAAGATAATCGAAGTATTACTCTTAATCAGATTGCAAAAGATAAAATCAAAGAGTTAAGAAAAAATCCTTATGTCCGTCAAAATACCATGTATAATTTTCGTCTCAAAGAAGGCTGTCCTGCCGCTCTTGAAAAAATTTATATTACAGCTTACGGAGACGTCACACCGTGCACGCTGACTCATATATCCTACGGAAATCTTAGAAAAAACACTTTAGCCGAGATCCTAGAAAAAATGAGAAATGTGGAGCCTTATAAACTCAAATCTTCCCAATGCTTACGTTGTGAAAGCTCAAAGTATCATAAAGAAATGATTTCACCTCTTGCAGACTTGGCAGAAGCTGGCCAGCAAATGCCGGTTCCCATTGAAAAGCATCCTTATTTTAATCAAAACTCAGTCAACTGATTTAAAGAATTAAAAACTTAAGTAATATTAGGTGGCAATAGATCTGGATTGTTGTGTGAAATGCTTCCCACAATATGAACTCTTTGTGAGTTATCCCCATTCATATACGAATGCTCTCTTATGGTGTTAAGCAAATAAATT
>CAYMBT010000131.1:783-7678 GCA_964388755.1 uncultured Pseudobdellovibrionaceae bacterium
TACTTCTGGGCTATCAAAAAAAACAAGCCATGAATTTTTATTAGTGAATAGAGGAATGTGAAATCTCCAGGCCATATCAGTATGTACAGAATAACAACTTTTAGGTTCAAGTTTCATATATCTTAATCTGTGAACTTTAAAATTCAAATTTTCAAAAAAAGATTGGGTCTTCGAGTTCAAAAAATGGGGTAAAAAAGTGTTAAACCGTTCTTCTCTGTCAGAGATTTTTAAGGTTCCACAAGATTCTAAGCGGGGATTTATGTCTTTGGATAGTGGATCAAATTGAATAGACTGTTGAAGGGTGGGAAACGAATGACTCCACTCTCCGGCAGAGAGCGTTAAATATTCATTTTGAAGAGCCTCTACATCAAAAGGTATATCTAATTTTAAGATGTTTGGTTTTTTAGTACTTTTTTCCAAGGGTAAGCCTCAAGATTTGCTACAGTTAAAATGTTAATATAATATATTTTTAATAAACATTAAATCTTTTAAAAGGATTCTCTGTGAGAAAAGTTGCAATCACTGGTCACACCAGCGGCATAGGACAAAATTTATTCGCTTCACTCAATGAACTTGGGTTTACTGTGAGTGGCTTTAGTCGAAGTAATGGCTTTGATATCAGCTCTGCTGATCAGCAATCTCGGCTTATAACTTCAATTTTAGATTACGATATCTTTATAAACTGTGCCTATTACAAATGGGCGCAGACAGAAATTCTTTTTAACTTATTCAGCCAATGGCAAGATCTTAATAAGCATATTATTAATATTAGTAGTAACTCTGGAGATGGAACCAAAAGCTTTATACATCCCTATGCTGTTCATAAGGCTTCACTCGATAAAGCATCACAACAGCTTAATAATATTAAAGGGGCAAAGTGTAAGGTGACGACCATTCGGCCCGGTTGGGTCAATACACCCAGTGTGTCTCATTTAGAAACAAAAGAAGCTCAGCTTAAAATGAGCGAGCTCACACAGACTTTGGTTTGGTTGCTCGATTTACCCCAACATATCCACATACCAGCTATCGACATCCAAGCTCGCTAAAGAATTACTGTTTTCAGAAACTAGCTAATAAGTTATAATAAGCTAGATTATAAAGCCTCAGGAGTGTCTATGTTATTTTCCCGTGAAGATCTAAAAAAAGTCATACATAAAAGTCAACACTGTCAAAGAAACTGGGACCTTGAAAAATTCATCGCAGATGAAGATTTAGATTTACTGACGACAGCGGCCAGCCAATGTCCAAGTAAACAGAATATGGCGTATTATAAACTCCATTTTGTACTTAACCGAGAAATTATTGAAAAGATTCATAGTTTCACTGATGGTTTTATTATAAATTTTGAGTCAGGACATTCGGTGACAAACTCACAAGTTCTAGCTAACCTTCTTGTTGTTTTTGAGCCGGTGAATTACAAATCTAATATATCGACAAACAAAGATCGTAATGTTCAAACTTATGAACTTAATAAAAATATAACAGACGCTGAATCCTTAAAATTACTAGAAAGAGATCAAAATATGGCCGTCGGAATTGCGGCAGGTTACCTTAATTTAACAGCCTCTATTTTAGGTTATTCAACGGGCTGTTGTGCTTGTTTTGATCCTGATAAAATAAAAGAAACTTTAAATTTAGAATCTGTTCCTCTGCTTTTAATGGGCATTGGCTATGATAATGAAAATTTAGGACGCAGAGTCCATCATAAGGATAACAGTATTCTTTTTCCGACCAAAAATAAGGAAAAAATCGAAATTAAGATTCACAGATAGAATTTAAGAAATCTTAAGACAACAAACAATAGAACATAAAAAGATTCTATACTTCATTCAATATTAGTAATCACAAAAATAATGAATACAAAGAGTGACGCAAAAAGATAGGTTCTTGTTTTTGTGTTGCAATGTTCTTGTTCACTTGTGAGCAGATGAACCATCTGCAGATACTACTTTTGTCCAGGTCTTATAGACTAGAATAGCTTACAAATCATGAAAAACTATTTTAACATATATTAAGACATCACCTCTTAAATAGGGATCAGCTTTGACTCGTGCACTCATTGTTTTCATTTTTTTATGTATTCTACCATCGACCGTATTCGCAATAGACTATTTAGTTTATGAGCCTGATACCCCAGATGCTTATATTTTGCGACCGCCAACACCAGGTCTTTATCTTGGTGCTATGATTAGGCAACTCAATCTAGAGCCTGATTGGACAAACCGGCAGTGGATACAGCTCATTCACAGAGCGAATCCTGATCTTGTTGATCCAAAAGGTGAAATCTTAGCCCATGACAATGATCTAAGGTTTCCACTTTCAGCGTTAAAAAGGCTTAAAGGATATCAAAATTTAGAGAATCATTTTACAACCGTGACCCCAGAAAAAATTGTTTCACCATCCGAAGAAGCAATGCCAGAGTCTGTGAGCGAACCAGTTGTCACTGAAGAGCAACAGACTATAAATCAGACCGAGACTTCGCCGACACCTACGACAACTGACGAAAGCAGCCCATCGACTTATCGTTTTGATTTTTTAATCGGTAGTGGGGTAGAGGATATCAATATTGATAACGGGATTGGTAGTGATGCTTCTTTGTCATCCGGGGCTAATTTTGTTGGGCAGCTTGGATTTAAAACCCAATTTTCAGAAAATCATCAGATTCATTTGCATGGAATTTTTCAATATAAAAACTATATGTCTCCCCCAAGTGTTAACGTGGTTGAAGACCTCAACTTTTTATTGGATTTTAAATACGGTTATGGTTATCGAATGTTTAAAAATGTCTTTTTAAGACTTATTGGTCAAAGCCAGCAACTCAACTTTGGTCAGTACAGAGGTGCTCTGATCGATCTGCATACTCTATGGATTCAATCTTTTGGCCTTCAGCTTGATTCACCACTTTTTGATGTCGGTTACAAACAAATTTCTTTTGAATTTTCAGGCCTCTATTCGCTTTCACCTCAAGCGGATTTTGATATTGATCCTGGTTATCGCTTTAGTTTTGGTTTCAAGCTTGAGCCCCAAGGTTTTGAAAGCGGATGGATGTTTAATATTCAAGCCAGCTATCATAATCAGATTCCGAGTAATTTTGCATCCCATTCTTCCATCGAGGGTTTGGGCTTGATTGGTTACTCTTTTTAATTTGAATACAAAAATGGAAACAGTGTGATGAAAAATTTATTAATGAAAAAGTTAAAGAGTCTTGCCCCTAAAGAGCTATTGAGTTTAGCCGATGATCAGATTGTTGAAATAGACAGTCGTTTACCCAGCTCTAAAGATCTCTCCTTACTTAAGGAATTTTTAATCGAGGATTTGGATTATAAAAATCTAAATATTAACGATCAAAAGATTTTTTTTGATAAAATCATTGAACTCGAAAGACAAAAGCCGGTGATTAACACATCTGGTAAGCCGGTTCTACCCATCATGAGACTTAAAATTTTAAAAGAGATTGAGAAAGCCATTTTTTTTAGAGACTCTGGATCTTTAAATTCTTTAAGATGTATTATTGTTGACCCCTTAAACTTGTTTCTTTGCCAAAACAGCGATGCGGCTGGGTTGGCTAAAACGGGTGGTCCAAAGAATATGCTTCAATCACTCAATACGACTATTGATCTTTCACACAGTTTAAAAGAATGCCCACCCGCCGCGACTCCAAAGTTTAGTCAGTTAATCAAAGATCTTGAGAATCTATCCAAAAGTATATCGCAAAAAAAATTAACAGAATTTAAAAAGCAACAGTACTTACAAAAGTGGTCCCAGTTAAAATCTGATTTTATAACTATCACCCAAGCTGCATTAGAGTTTTACAATAAGTACCCTGATGTCGAGCCGATCGATGTCAAAGCGACAGTTGCGTTTATTCAAAAAGCCTTGAGCGATATTAAAGAGGTTGCTTTAAAGACAAAAAATCAAAGCGATATATATATTAGCTGGCCTTATTTTTCATCCAATCACCATCTTATGCATCCCAGTCATATTATCCTCCACGAAGTGGCCCACGTACTTGATTTTGAGTTCAAAGGTCTTGATGGCATCCCATCGCCAGCACAAAATACATCTTCTGTTGAAGTACAATGGGAGCAAAGATGGGTCGCCCAATTTGAACGAATGACAACAGGTGCTTATAATTTTCTTGGCAATTACGCCCTCACCAATGAGAAAGAATTTTTAGCGGTTTCAACAGAGTTATTTTTTACCCGCCCCGATCTTCTTAAAGAACAATCCATTGAACTTTTTGAGCTCCTTAAAGAGACCTATGGCTTTGTTCCAATGGTTAAAAAAATGGGTGCCATCAAAAGGTCTTTTAAACTTCTTTCTTATTATAAAAAATTTAATGATGAGGCCGACGAGATTTTGGGCGAGTCCGCTTAACTGAGTAAAACACTTATTGACGACAAGCGTTCTAATTTGTAAGAACAATTTATGAAAAGTGTAGAGATTTCTCTTTTTCCGATCCCGGGTTGTGTTTCGTTACCTTACACTAAAAAAGCATTTCATGTTTTTGAGCCACGCTATAGACAAATGATCAGTGACTCTATCCAGGCCGGACGTCGGATCGGTGTTGCCCATACACAAAAAGTGATTTCTGAGCCAAAACAAAATTCTAATCTTACGACCCAAGAGATTCTTAAAAGTAATCAAAAGACTTATTTGCCATATCCCGTTTTTGCTGCTGGTTTTGTCGAAATTATTGAGACTTTAGATGATGGCCGACTGTTGGTTGAAATTTCTATGGATCAACGTTTTCAAATCAAAGAAGATAAACAGCTTGTCCCATACAGAGTTGTTATTTGCGAACCCTTTGAGGATGATCTAAATGATACTTTTGATGAAGATCTTAGATCAAGTCTTGATCAAATACTTTTAGAAATCGCAAACGGCACATCTAAAGATATTAGCCTTTATTTAAAATCTAAGGATTGGCTTGAGCAGTCCTATGAGGAATATAGTTTTAAAATATACACGCTCATAGAATTTGAACCCGATGTTTTACAAAGAGTTATTGAACTCAAAACTGCGACTGAGAGAATTGAGTTTCTTAAAGACAGTTTAACCCGCGGTATGCTCAATTAGGCTTACAGTTCTAGGTTCGCCGACTCTTCTGGATCGTGAGAGCAGAACATTTTAATTTTTGGATCATTCTTGATCTCAGCCAGTTTTTCTTGGGTTTTAAGTGCTAACTTATAATTACTGTGAACAATTCTTTGTAGTAGATTAAGGCCCAGTGGAGATTTTTGTCCCTGAACAAGATCGTTATGATGATAGTAGGCATCACCAGCATGCAAAATCCAATTATTCTTTGTTTGTATGGCGATACCCATATGACCTAAAGAGTGACCTGGCAAAGACACCAGCAAAATTTCTGGTGGTAGTCCTTCTATGGACTGCACACAATCAAAATTATTCCACTTTTCTCCTTGGCTGAGATCAAACTCTTTCCATTGGATGGGGCCAGACAGCTGACTCATGAGGTAGCGACCCTTTTCAAAGAAACCTTGCGGGTTATGGGTGGCCTTAATTTCAATTGAATTGATGTGCACACGAGCTCGTTTAAAGTCAGTAATACCCCCGGCATGGTCATGGTCGAGATGGGTAGGTATAATGTCTGTAACGTCTTCTGGAGAGAGTCCTAGCTTTTTTATTTGCTCGAAGGCCGTATCTTCGATATTCAATTGAGGCCTCAGAAAAAAATAGGCCAAATCATTATTCGCTCTATTTTTAATATCTTTTCCACCAAGACCTGTATCGATCAAGATCAAGCGATCGCCAAGTTCAATCAGCAAGCACTGGCAAACGATTTCTTTGGGTACGATTGAGGGAAAAAAGTGAGAGCCTCTAGGGCACATAGTTCCACAGTTCAGCTGGTGTATCTTCATGTCTAAAATTTTATACAATCAAGACAATGATATAAATCATTTTTAATCAAATGACTCGAAACTAGCCGTTGTACGGCCTCCCCAAAGAAGTCGAACCCGTTGAATTGAAAAATCAAATCAAACAACAAACAAATGTTAATAATTAATAAAAAAGATAAAGGGTCAGAATGTGCTCATTTATTGAGCTTGTGCCGATTTCAATATGCTGATTCATGTAGCCCCATTCAAAGGCAAGGTTTTCAAACCTATGGCGAAGACCAATAAACAAACGATTGCGATCAAACACTGTATTTTGAGTCCAAGCCGTATTATTGATTAAAAGAAAAAGCTCATTCCAAATAACAAAATTATTATGATTTTTATTTAAAAAATCATATCTGATCATAGCGCGAAAACGATGATTAATATCATTTATCTTTTCAAGGGTTCTTTGTTCAAGTCGAAAACGGGTAGTGAAAGGCAAAGAATTGATCAGAACCTGTTCTGTCATCCGATGTTCATAGGCTCCTAATGTATTGATCAAACCATAGAGAAGACTCAACTCTATTTTTTCACTGAGTTTGTAGGTCGGGCCAAAACGAAAAAGGCTTTGATGCATTTGATGGGTGGTTAAATTTTGTCGCGCTTGAAATTCAGTCCAAAGACCCCATTGAGGATCAATGGCTTTACGACTAAAAACTCCTCCCCATACCCCGGCTTGATCAATGGCTAAAGCGTGGTTTGAATAACAACCCAATAAAATTAAAAATAAATAGCAAGAGAGTCGCATAAAATCCTAAAATAAAAGTGAGTTATTAGCTGATTTTATCAAAAAGAAAGAGATTGATAAACCTCTGAGATCGTTTTTATGGATTGTTTTTGAGAACTGATTCCTTTTATGAATTGATCAAAATCAGAGCTTAAGTAACTGAGATCTTCTTTTTCGGGCTGGTCAAGGTAGTGGAACATAAAAATGGCCCAGTCACCACTTTCAATGGCTCTGAGAGAAATTTTAATAAGGTCTTCAGGGCTCA
>CAYMBT010000131.1:7688-7912 GCA_964388755.1 uncultured Pseudobdellovibrionaceae bacterium
TAACTCGCGCCAAATGACAAAAGCAGTGCCAATTTCTTCTCCGCCACCGGCGAGCCTGGATGTTTTAAAGTTTATTTGAATCTGTTGAAGAGTTTTTTTATCAAATTGCCCTAACGGGTAGGCGAAGTGTTGGGCTTGGGCAGAATCACTCATAGACTTTACCTGGTTAAAAACCTGGCTCAGAGTCTTTTTTTGCTCTTTTTCATCGAGTTGAGTCATTGGTG
>CAYMBT010000132.1:0-7887 GCA_964388755.1 uncultured Pseudobdellovibrionaceae bacterium
TTTACTTTGCACGGCAACAAAGAGAAAAAGGGCTTTCAAGAGGCCGAAAAAATCTTAAGCTCTTGCTTTCAGTTGGGCGAGCAAAAGTGTTCTCAACCATCACTGATCTATGAAAGACTATTTTAAATAATTTTTTTAAAGACTCTCTGGATTTGTCCTTGCATAATCAAAGTCTAACAAGGGGAGATGACCATGAGCGTACTTGATCAATTGCAAGAGACAACCCACTTTATTCGCTCAAAGTCTGACAAAAAACCACGGGTGGGCATTGTTTTAGGCTCTGGCCTTGGGGCCTTTGTGAATTATCTCAAAGTGGAAGCCCAAATCCCCTATGACGAGATCCCCTACTTTGCGGCCCCCTCGGTCGAAGGCCATAGCGGTCGCCTGATCATTGGTGAAATGCATGGAGTACCGGTTGTGATCATGCAGGGTCGCGTTCATTACTACGAAGGGCATACCATGGAGCAAGTGGTTTATCCCATCCGGACTCTCGCTATGCTGGGTATCGAAGTTTTAGTGCTTACCAACTCTGCCGGAGGCCTTGATCCCAAAATGAAATCCGGCGATCTTATGGTGATCGATGATCACATTAATTTAATGGGTTATAATCCACTTATGGGGCCCAATATTAAAAATTTAGGTCCACGCTTTCCTGACATGACTGAAGCTTATGATAAAAAACTCTCTTCTGTTTTAATAAACATTTTAAAAGAAAATAAAATTCCCCATTCTCGCGGTGTTTATTGCGGCGTCAGTGGACCGACCTATGAAACCCCTGCTGAAGTCAGATATTTGCAAATTATTGGCGGACAAGCCGTTGGCATGAGTACTGTCCCCGAAACAATTGCTGCGAATCATTTAGGCCTGAGAGTTTGTGCCGTCAGCTGCATTACTAATCCCGCAGCAGGACTTCATACTTCAAAACTCACCCATGACGAAGTCACAGAAATGGCTAGATCGGTCGAGAAAAACTTCTCTCTTTTGCTGGATCAATTTTTAGAAAATCTTAAAAAATCCAGTTCTGAAAAACTAGAGGGATAAATAGGTTCTAAGGCCCACCATAATAGATGTTCCACTATAAATATCTGGCGCATTTAAAGGTGGGTTACGAATCCCTGGCGCATTAAGTACGGCTTGAATAAAAAAAGTTCCATAATCCCCACCTTGTGTTTTCATAGTGATCACCTCGACACCCCACTGACCCTGAACATTAAAGAACTGATCCTGATCAAAAAGAATTGGGTTAGAAACCAAAACAGCTCCTGCCCCAAAGCGAAAATAGGCTTTTATGGTTTCGCGGTATGGGCGATAAGACAGATCAAATAAAAGATGAAGGGGGAGGGTGGATTCATCCAAACCTGAAACCTCTTTTGATTCGACATTAAAAACTAAAGCACCGTTAAAAGGACCAATCTCAAAGAGACGGGGCGTTTTAATATCCAATGCACTAACGTGATTATAACCGGTTTGAGTACCAAATCCGAATCCAAAACCCCACCCGTCTCCACGACTTTCAAAATCAATATTGGGATAAGAGGCATGAAGAGAAGAAGAAAAAAACAACAGACATAAAAAAAGTTTCATCGATGGACCTTTCTTTTTAATTTAAAAAACATTCAATCTTAAAAAGAATCATTAAATAAAAAAGTTTTTCGTGTGGGCCCAAAGCCCACTCGCTAGCCCTTTTAAGTCTGGGGTAATTCGTACTGGATCAACACAGTACCGGTTTCAACATTATCGCCAGCCGACACCAAGACTTTTTTAATTTTCGCCGGACCAGAAGCCTTCATTTCGTTTTCCATTTTCATGGCTTCCATGATTATCAGTGGTGAACCTTCGTCCACTTGATCTCCCTCTTTGACTAAAACTTTAATGATCTTTCCGGGCATACCAGAGACAAGACCGGTGTCGCCCCCCATGGATCTTCCGGACTTTAAGCTTTCGTGAAGAAGCATCTCGTCGTTAAAAATTTTAACCTTACGATAAGAGCCGCGGGTATAAACGTTATAATTAATCCCGTCTGAAATTGTATCAACAAGGTAGGACTGATTTTTAAAAAGAAAACTGATGACATTATCAGCCTCTGCAAAATCTTTTTGGGCGATAGAGAATTTTTCTTCTGTACCAGTCGAGAGCTCTTTGAGTGAGACCTCCCATGTGCTAGTGGTCTTATCAACAATGATCTGATATTTTTTCTTTTTGAGTTGTGCTTCAAATAACATGGTTTACCTCAGCCCTGCATTACGCGATGAAAGCTTCCATGCGCTCATATCATCATACTTTTTCTCGACAGGACGTTTTTCACGATCTTTGTAAGCAGAGATCGCAGCCGTGAGTAAGAAAACTCTGTCATCAACAAACTTAAATAAATCTGGAGTTTCAACTTTAAGATCTTTCTCGCAAAACTGTGTGGTGTATTCACCGCTCAAAAACATTTGATTTTTTAAAATCGATTTATGAAGAACGATGTTTGACTTAACACCAGTAAGAGTAAATTCAGTCAGCGCGCGGTTCATGCGCTGAATGGCTTCGTCACGGGTTTTACCCCATGTGATGACCTTTGCAATCATCGGGTCATAATAAATTGGGATTTCGTAACCCGAGAAAACATAGGTGTCCACACGCACTCTTGGGCCCGCAGGTGGCCTGAATCTTTTAATCTTTCCCGGTGAAGGCATAAAGGTTTCAGGGTCTTCTGCGCAAATACGGCACTCAATGGCATGTCCTTGAATAACAATGTCTTCTTGTTTCCAAGAAAGTTTTTCTCCAGCGGCCACACAAATTTGCTCTCTGACAAGATCCACACCGGTCACGGCTTCTGTAATGGGATGTTCAACCTGAAGACGTGTGTTCATTTCCATAAAGAAAAATTCTTTGGTGTTATTGTCAAAAATAAATTCAAATGTTCCAGCACCCACATACTCAATGGCTTTGGCCGCTTTGACAGAGACTTCGCCCATTTGCACTCGAACATCTTCTGGCACAGAAGGACTTGGACTTTCTTCGATAATTTTTTGATGGCGTCTTTGGATAGAACACTCACGCTCAAAAAGGTGGACAACGTTACCGTGTTTATCCCCAAAGACTTGGATCTCGATATGTTTAGGACTGGTGATAAACCTTTCCATGTAAACAATATCGTTTTTGAAGTAATTAAGACCTTCGGAGCGGGCCGCGCGGTAAGAGCTTTCTAAATCTTTTGGATCATGCACAACACGCATGCCTTTACCACCACCGCCAGCCGTGGCTTTGATCATAATGGGATAACCAATTTTTTCGGCAAAGCTATGGGCTTCTTCGACGGTGTTGACTGGGCCATTGCTGCCAGGAACGGTCGGCACACCAGCTTTTTTCATAAGTGAAATGGCAGAAAGTTTATCACCCATATCGACAATGTTTTGTGGTGACGGGCCGATAAAAACAAGACCCGCTTCATTCACTTTTTTGGCGAATTCAGCGTTCTCGCTCATAAAGCCGTATCCAGGATGAATGGCATCAGCCCCGGATTTTTTGGCCACATCCAGAATTTTTTTGTCATCAAGGTAGGATTGTTGGCTTGGGGCTGGTCCAATTTCGTAAGCTTCGTCGGCAAGGAGCACGTGTTGGCTATAGCGATCAGCCTCACTAAAAACAGCGACGGATAAAATGCCCATCTCTCGACAGGCTCTTATCACTCGAACAGCGATCTCTCCACGGTTTGCGATTAATATTTTTTTAAACATTATAAAACCTCTGGTTAAAGCGGAATGTTTCCATGTTTTTTGGGTGGATTAGAATCCCTTTTGTTCTCAAGCATATCTAAAGACTCACAAATTCTTTTTCGGGTCACAGATGGCTCAATCACCTCATCGATATAACCCAATTGGGCTGCGACGTAGGGGTTATTAAATTTATCTTCGTAATCTTTTGTGAGTTTTGCTCTTTCGTCGCTGGCATTGGCGGCTTTGTTAATAGCGTCTCTAAAAATAATATTCACAGCACCTTCAGCACCCATCACCGCTATCTCGGCCGATGGATAAGCAAGATTTACGTCTCCTCTAAGATGTTTTGAAGACATCACACAGTAAGCACCACCATAGTCTTTTCGCGTGATAATTGTGACTTTAGGAACTGTGGCTTCAGCATAAGCATAAAGAAGTTTTGCACCATGGGTGATAATCCCCTGCCACTCTTGATCGGTACCCGGTAAAAAACCTGGGACATCAACAAAGTTAACCAGTGGTATATTAAAAGCATCGCAAAAACGAATGAATCGCGCCGCTTTTTTACTGGCATCAATGTTAAGACAGCCCGCAAGAATCTGAGGTTGATTAGCCACAATACCAACGCTACGACCATTGAATCGCGCAAAGCCCACAATAATGTTGGGCGCATAACTTTGATGAACCTCAAGAAAATAACTCTCATCAACCACCTTTTTAATCAGTTCTTTCATGTCGTAGGGTTTACGAGAGTTATCCGGAATAAACTCATTAAGATCTTCTATAAGGCGAGTGGGATCATCGCTGGTTTGAACTTTAGGAGGATCATCGAGATTGTTGCTGGGTAAAAAGTTAAGAAGCTCTCTGATCATGAGCAAACAATGTTTGTCATCATCAGCAGCAAAGTGGGCGACCCCTGATTTTTGATTATGGGTTGAGGCTCCGCCCAATTCTTCTTTAGTGACCTCTTCGTGGGTGACCGTTTTAATAACATCAGGGCCGGTCACAAACATATAGCTTGTGTCTTTGACCATAAAAATAAAGTCCGTGATCGACGGGCTATAAACAGCGCCACCGGCACAGGGGCCCATGATGGCACTAATCTGCGGCACAACTCCAGAGGCCATCACATTTTTAAGAAAGATATCGGCGTAACCACCAAGGGCTTCAACGCCCTCTTGAATACGAGCACCACCCGAGTCATTGAGGCCGATTATAGGTGCGCCATTTTTCATGGCCATCTCTTGAACTTTTAAAATTTTATTGGCTTGAGTTCGAGACATACTGCCGCCAAAAACTGTAAAGTCCTGGCTATAAACGTAAACAACTTTACCGTTAATGCGTCCGTAACCCGTGACAACCCCATCGCCCTCGATAATTTGTTGAGCCATATTGAAGTTTTGACAACGTTGAGTCACAAACCGATCAAATTCGACAAAACTTCCGGGATCTAGAAGTGTGGTGAGTCGCTCCCGTGCCGTAAGACGACCACCGACTTTGTGTTTTTCAACTCTCGCAGGACCTCCGCCCTCAAAAGCTTTAGTGTTTCTTTTTTCAAGTGTTGCGAGTCTTTCTTTATTGGTTTCCATCATATAATCCCTCTTATGGATGCAATCTTCCGTATAACCTAGGAAAGGGTATAGTTTCTCTAACGTGACTGAGTCCGCAAATCCAAGAAACCGTTCTCTCGACACCAAGTCCAAAACCCGAGTGTGGAAAGCTTCCGTATTTTCTAAGATCGCGATACCAAGAAAAATCTTCTAAATTTAAATCGTGCTCTTTTATTTTTCTTTCTAAGACTTCAAGATTATCTTCCCGCTGACCGCCACCAATAATTTCTCCGTAGCCTTCGGTCGCTAAAAGATCGCAGCTTAATGTGAAGGTGCTATCTGTTGGTTCTTCTTTCATATAAAAAGCTTTAATGGCCGTTGGAAAATGGTGAACAAAAACAGGTCGATCAAACTGAGAACTAATAATTGTTTCATCGGTTCCGCCAAAATCATCGCCGTCGACAAATTCTTTATTTTCTTTTTTGATGATAGAAACCGCTTCTTGGTAATGAAGTCGTGGAAAGGGGCCTTTAATGGGCTCAAGCTTTGAGATGTCTCGCTCTAAGGCTTCAAGCTCAACTCTGCGATTACGGATCACCCGTTGAACGATGTATTCTACAAACTGTTCGGCGAGCTCCATATTATCGTAAAGATCGTTAAAGGCGACTTCAGGTTCAACCATCCAGAATTCGATAAGGTGTCGCCTTGTTTTTGATTTTTCAGCACGGAATGTGGGACCGAAACAATAGACTTTACCTAAGGCTGCCGCCGTCGCCTCCATATAAAGTTGACCGCTCTGAGAGAGAAAAGCTTTATCATCAAAGTACTGGGTTGAAAAAAGAGTGGATGTTCCCTCGCAAGCATTGGGTGTAAAAATCGGCGCATCTGTGCAAGTGAAACCTCGATCGTCAAAAAAAGATCGGATGGCATTGATGATTTCTGATCGCACTCTCATGACGGCGTGTTGTTTTTTTGATCTCAACCAAAGGTGTCTATGGTTCATTAAAAAATCTGTACCATGCTCTTTAGGAGTAATTGGATAATCTTGGGCCTGACTGATGATTTCAAAGCTCTGCGCACTGAGTTCAAAGCCCCCGGGACTTCTTGGTTCGGCTTTTACAGTCCCTGTGACTTTGACACTTGTTTCTTGGGTGAGAGACTCAAAGCTATCAAAAGCGGCTTGGTCACACTCGCCCTGAAAAAAGATACACTGACAAAGACCCGTGCCATCACGAAGAATCAAGAATTTAACTTTTTTAGAACCTCTGGTGTTATAAACCCAACCCTTAAGTTCAACGGTTTGACCAACAAATTTATGCAGTTCATCTATATAATAGCGCAAGGCCCACACTCCCCTAAGAAATGTAATCCCGCACAATAAAGGCTTAATGCCCGAGAAAGCAAGAAAAGGCCTTGGGCCAATTAAGCGCCGTATAAATCAGTGGATTTTAATGCTTTTTAGAATGAATTTGACATTATTTATTGTTGAAAAAGAAGGCTCATTTGCCCCATAGCCTGCCTAATATTGAGTAAGCCCCTGGTTCTCACCTGATAGGGGCCCGGTGTTGCGCCAGAAAGTAGGGCTTCTTTGATTTCGATATAGCTGGCATTCGGATACTCTTGCCACAGAAGAGCCGCAGCCGCCGAGACGTACGGGGCCGCCATGCTTGTACCATTCAAGCTGACTATGCCATCAGCCGCATCATCTTTGTTATCAAACTCAAGGGGGTAAGTGCTCATGATATTGGCACCAGGGGCCACAAGATCAACCCTTTGACCATAATTAGAAAACCCCGCCGTTTTATTATCAAAGGTTGATGCACCAACAGTAATCATATTGTCTAAAATAAACGCCGCTGGATATTCAGGGAATTGTTCAAGGTTATTACCGCTATTTCCCGCAGCAGAAACAAAAAGAATATTACTTTGAGCAAGGGCAGAAATTTGATCTCTCAGTGCCAGTGAACAGATGTTTCCGCCCCAGCTGGCATTGATGACGCGCGCTTGACGAGACTCTGCATATTTGATCGCTAGTATGGCACTGAGAACAGTGCCGCCGCCATTACCACCAATAAAATTAAGAGGTAAGATGCGTGCACGAGGTGCAACACCTAAAATTTGACCCACCTCGTGTTGGGCGGCAATAACCCCCGCAATGTGGGTGCCATGACCAGTATAATCAAGAACAGAAGGTCGATCTTCGACAAAATCATAACCGTAACGATCGTCAATGAGACCGTTCCCATCATCGTCGATACCATTGATTTCTTCGTTTTCATTGATGGCAAAAGTATTTTGTAACTCTGGATGGTTCATATCCACTCCAGAATCAATCACTGCAACAATAATCCCGTCAGACACAGGGCTTTTGTTCCATGCGCTTGAAGCCTCGATGGTGTTCACTCCCCAATTGACCGAACCACCCCAATCTTTTTGTTCAAGCTTTGCGCTAGGAAGTATCGCAATTTTATAATGGGGCTCTGAACTTATAATTTCATCTTTATTTCTTTCTAAAAAATCACCGACAAAAAAATCCTCGCTCTCTGAATGAACGACACTCACCTGACCACTTTTCCAACGCACTAAATATTCGTTAGCGATCTCGCTTTGGACACAATTTTCTTCGCCGGATTTAT
>CAYMBT010000133.1:0-4482 GCA_964388755.1 uncultured Pseudobdellovibrionaceae bacterium
ATTGTTTCCAGAGGACCAACAGCTGCACTTTCAATTGGGCTCTGTTTACGATCGCCTTGGCCAAAAAGATAAAACGGTGGAGCATTTACAAAAAGTTTTAGGCCTTGATGAAAACCATGTTCAAGCTCTTAATTATTTGGCTTATGTTTATGCTGATGGGGCTACCAACCTTGATACCGCTGAAAAGCTAGTCAGAAAGGCTCTGACTTTGCAGCCTGGTGACGGCTTTATTATGGACACATTGGGCTGGGTTCTTTTTAAGCAAGACCGAGTTGCAGAGGCTGTCAAAATTCTTGAAAAAGCCCATCAAAAAGAATCTAAAGAAAGTATTATCGCTGAACATTTAGGGGATGCTTACTTTAGATATCAGCTTCATCAGAAAGCCAAAGAGATGTATCTCAAAGCTGCTGATCTTGAAAAAGATGCTGCTCAAAAAGAAAAAATTCAGTCAAAAATTTATTCGATCGAGCAAAAGCTTCAAGCCGAATCCCTTCGACTTAAAAACAGAACGCCAGCTTCTTTAAAATAACGTCCTCATTTGACAGATACTCTATATATTAGAGAATCTGTGGTAAGGTTACTTTTTAAGCGATACTGATGTTTCTGACGCTAAAGTCTGCGACATCTCAAAACAAATCCAACGTCAGATAAGGAGTGCTTTTTGCTCTTAAAATTAAAATTGATCCGTTTGTTAAGTCCCTTCATACTCCATCGACCCATCGTTGGGCTCATGCCCCTATTCATAGCCCTTTTTATGGTGTCTTGTGTAACTGGCCCACAAAAAATGCAAAAAAGTTCAGATGTTGGGGTTTGGTCGGGCAAAGTCTTAATGCTTAAAAAAGAGAGCAAAGATAAAAAGTGGGCCAATGTCACCTGGGCCAGCGATTCGGTTAAAGATAGAATGCGGGTTGATGTCTATGCATTTATGGACATCCCCATAGCTACTTTTTTAAAAGTCGATGGACATTTTCATCTTTGGTTGTTTTTAGATAAAACCTATTATCATTCTGACCAAGGAGAAAAACTTTTTTCTCGTTTAACTAAGATCAACGTGCATCCTGATTTGTTTTATCAAATTTTATCCGATGGTTTTTTGCCTAAAGATCAATGGTCTTGCCAAATTAAAACAGACTCTAACCTTTGCCTTTCAAAAGATGAAAAACTAAAAGTGGACATCAATCTTCCGGATGTGGACGAAAGACAAATGACCATAAAAAATATCAGTGGTGAAATGCGTCTCAGGTTGAGCCGGTCTAAAGTCGAGATGAATGATGATTATTTTAAACCCATGTCGTCATCTCATTTCAAAACAATTCAAATCTAATTTCTCTTTTTCAACTCTGATGTGTCTAATTTTAAGGGCCTGTCTTTCAGCTCACAGAGAGTGAAGTACAAGCCCCTAAAATGACTCAATTTATTAACAGTTGTCCTTGTTTGTGTCGCATGAATTCGGCATAATAATAAAAGGAGCTTAGCCGAGGAGTCTCTTATGGATAATCAATCTAATCTTTCACTCAAAGACATTTTAAAAGACTGGGGACAAGAGTCCGCATTCCAAGAACAAAACTGGGTTGGAAATTTTGATGATTACCTTAAGCTTGTCAAAGACAACCCCAAGGTCACACGCAACGCCTTTCAAAGAATGTATGACATGATTCTTGAATACGGCACCGAAGAGTATGTGGACTGTAAAAAGAAAATCGTCCGTTATAAATTTTTTGATGATCAAGAAAATGGCGGACAAGATGGAGTCTTTGGACTTGATATTTCGCTGATGAAACTTGTTAACGTGCTTCGTTCGGCGGCCCTGGGTTACGGAACAGAAAAACGTGTGATTCTTTTGCATGGCCCGGTGGGAAGTGCAAAATCAACCATCTGTCGCAGAATAAAAAAGGGCATTGAAGCTTATTCAAAAAAACCAACCGGCGCACTTTACACTTTCGAATGGACAGATTCCGACGGAGTTCTTGATGGACTTTTTGGTAAGGACGTTAAAGTCTTCCCAAGCCCCATGCATGAAGAACCACTTTTATTACTTCCCAAAGAAGTGCGCGCCCAATTTGAAGAGACCCTGAATAAAGGATCTAAGGACGAGTTTCGAGTCAAAATTCAAGGGGATCTATCACCTCCTTCACGCTACATTTTTAAAACTCTTATGGAGAAATATTCAGGCGACCTGAATAAAGTTCTCTCTCATATCAGAGTTAAAAGATTAGTGCTCAGCGAAGCTGACCGTATTGGAATTGGAACTTTTCAACCCAAAGACGAAAAAAACCAAGATAGCACCGAGCTCACTGGTGACATCAATTATCGCAAAATAGCCGAATACGGATCAGAGTCTGATCCAAGGGCTTTTAATTTTGACGGCGAATTTAATGTGGCTAATCGTGGTGTCATTGAATTTGTTGAAGTGTTAAAACTTGATGTGGCCTTTCTTTATGATCTTTTAGGAGCCTCTCAAGAGCATGTGGTTAAGCCTAAGAAGTTTGCACAAACTTATATCGATGAAGTGATTATTGGTCACACCAACGAGCCCGAGTATCGTCGTTTGCAAAACAATGAATTTATGGAAGCCTTGAGAGATCGTACGGTCAAAATTGATATTCCATATATTACAAAACTAGAAGAAGAGATTAAGATCTACGAAAAATATTTTAATAAGAAAAAAATCCGTGGGGTTTCTATTGCACCTCACACCACTGAGGTTGCAGCCATGTGGGCTGTTCTTACTCGTCTTGAGAAACCTAAAAAAGCGAACCTCACACGTTTACAAAAAATGAAACTCTATAATGGTAAGTCTTTACCCAATTACACAGAAGACAATATTAAAGAACTTCGTAAAGAAACTGTTCGCGAAGGTCTAGATGGGATTTCGCCTCGTTATATTCAAGATAAAATTTCAAATGCACTAATTCAGGCCCAACAAAATCGTGGATCCGTAAATCCATTTATGGTTCTTAACGAACTTGAATCGGGCCTAAGACATCATTCACTTTTATCCAATGATGAGCTTAAAACAGAATTCCGCGAGCTGATTGATGTGGTTCGAAAAGAATACGAAGAGATCATTAAGTCTGAAGTTCAGCGCGCTATCAGTGCTGATGAAGGTTCATTGGCTCGCTTGTGTTCAAATTACATTGATAACGTTAAAGCTTATACCCAAAAAGAAAAGGTCAGAAATTCGTTTACGGGTCAAAATGACGAGCCCAATGAGCGTTTGATGAGATCTATTGAATCGAAGATCGACATTCCAGAATCAAGAAAAGATGATTTTAGAAGAGAGATCATGAATTACATCGGTGCCCTTGCCTTAGAAGGTAAAGTTTTTGATTACCGCATGAATGAAAGACTTCATCGCGCACTAGAACTTAAACAATTTGAAGATCAAAAAGATAGTATCAAGCTGACTTCACTTGTGACTTCGGAGGCTGATAAAGCCACCCAAGAAAAAATTGACATTGTTAAAGCACGACTGATTAAAGACTTTGGTTATGATGAGATTTCCGCCACCGATGTTCTTCAGTACGTTGCCAGTATATTTGCCCGTGGAGATGTTAAGGAAAACGGGTAGAAGCTTATGGCTATTCGCGAAGACCACAGTCGATTTAGAGACATCGTCCGTGGTAAAATTAAAGAGAATTTTAAAGACTATGTCACCCATGGTGAGATGATCGGTAAACGGGAAAACGATTACGTAAAAATCCCGGTTCCCTACATTGATATCCCACGCTTTAAGTACGGCCCCAAACAAAAAGGGGGCGTCGGTCAGGGCGAAGGTAAACCCGGTGATTCTGTGGGCGGGCAACAGGGTAAAGATCCCCAACCCGGCCAGGGCAAAGCCGGAAACGATGCCGGTGAACATCAAATCGAAGTGGAAATGACTTTTGAAGAGCTCGCCGACATTCTTGGCGAAGAGTTAGAGTTGCCGCGCATAGAACCTAAAGGTTCAAAGATCAGTAGTGATAAAAACCGTTACTCTTCAATGGCGCCCGTTGGACCTGAGGGTCTAAGGCATTTTAAATCCTCTTATAAAAGAGCACTTAAAAGATATATTTCAAGCGGTCTTTATGATCCGGATAACCCAGTCATCATCCCTGTGCGTGGGGATTACCGTTATCGATCCACAAAGGTCACTCAAAAACCACAAGCCAACGCTGTGGTTATTTATATTATGGACGTATCGGGCTCAATGGGTAACGAGCAAAAAGAAATTGTTCGGTTAGAAAGTTTTTGGATCAATGCTTGGCTTAAAAAACATTATAAAGGTTTAGAGACTCGATTTATTATTCACGATGCGACGGCTCGCGAAGTGGATGAAGATACCTTTTTTAGAACCTCTGAATCCGGTGGAACTTTGATCAGTTCAGCGTACAAACTCTGCCGGGAAATTATCCAAAGAGAATATCCCCCGCACGAGTGGAATATCTATCCCTTTCACTTTAGTGATGGTGATAACTGGTCTGGTGATGATACCCGCCTTTG
>CAYMBT010000133.1:4533-7875 GCA_964388755.1 uncultured Pseudobdellovibrionaceae bacterium
ATGGCCTTTTACCGGCCGTTAACTTTTTTGGTTATGGGCAGGTCGAGAGCAAATATGGCAGCGGTCAGTTTTTTAAGGATCTGGAAAAAGAGTTCCCCAGTGATGAAAAAATAATCCTTAGCAAAATTAAAAATAAAGATGCCATTTTAGGATCAATCAAAGATTTTTTAGGGAAAGGTCGTTAACCATGTCGGCGTTGCCACCCATTCTTGAAGAAGAAAGAAAACGGATCAAAGATTTAGCCGAGGCTGTTGGTCTTGACTGTTACGAAACCGTTTTTGAAATGGTCACCTACGACCAAATGAATCAGTTTGCGGCTTTTGGCGGTTTTCCCGTACGTTATCCACATTGGCGCTTTGGCATGGAGTACGACAAACTCTCAAAAAGTTACGAGTACGGACTTTCTAAAATCTATGAAATGGTCATCAACAACAACCCTTGTTACGCCTACCTGATGGAAGGCAACAGAATCGTGGATCAAAAATTAGTGATGGCCCATGTTTTTGGCCATTGTGATTTTTTTAAGAACAATAAGTGGTTTGAACCCACCGATCGAAAAATGATGGACACTATGGCTAATCACGCCACACGTATTCGTCGTTACATGGACAGATACGGTATTGATGATGTGGAATCCTTTATTGATATATGTCTGAGTATTGAAAACCTGATCGATCGCCATTCACCTTATAAACCTCAATGGGTTGATAAGCAGGATGAAAAGAAATCAGAGACCAGAAAAGCTCTTTTAAAATTCGACCACGAATACATGAATGATTACGTAAACCCTGAACATCGTTTAGTTTTTGAAAAACAACCTGACTCTGAGCGGATGGACAAAATCCCTGAAAAGCCAGAGCGTGATGTTTTACTTTTTCTGATGCACAACGCGCCTCTTAAGCATTGGCAGCAGGACGTACTCTCAATCATTCGCAGTGAATCCTATTATTTTGCTCCTCAGGGCATGACAAAAATCATGAACGAAGGCTGGGCTTCTTACTGGCATTCAAAACTGATGACTGAATCCATCATGAATGATTCAGAAGTGATAGATTATGCCGATGCCTGTGCCGGCACATTATCAATGTCACCCACGGGATTTAATCCTTATAAGGTAGGGATCGAACTTTTTCGTGATATCGAAGATCGTTGGAACAAAGGTCGCTTTGGAAAAGAGTGGTCTGAATGCGAAGATATTGCCACAAAAAAAGCATGGGATACCCATGCTGGTCTTGGCCGAGAAAAAATATTTCAGGTGCGTCGAGATTACAATGACGTCACTTTTATTGACGAGTTTCTGACTGAAGACTTTTGTGTGCGTAATAAAATGTTTGTTTATCGTTTTAATCAACGGGCGAATCGTTATGAAATCGATACTCGCCAGTACCCGATCGTTAAAGCCCAACTTCTCTTTCAATTGACCAATTTTGGTCAGCCCATCATTGATGTAGAAAATGCCAATCATAATAATCGCGGCGAGCTTTTGTTACGTCATCATTTTGAGGGTGTCGAGATTCAATACAACTATGCCCAAGAGACTCTTAAAAATTTGGCCATTCTATGGAAGAGACCGGTGAATCTTCTCACCGTTGTGGACGAGAAAGAAAAAATCATGTCCCATGATGGTAAAGAAATGAAGATTCAAGATGCGCCTCAATCAAGATAAAAAATAAAAACCCAAGGGCTTTGTCTCCTTGGGTTGAGAAAAAAATCACAATTTTTGAGCCCAAGAAAACAGGGGCTCATCTCAAGAAAATTACATATCGTAATAAAGAAAAAACTCATAAGGCACTGGACGCATTTGCATGGGGATAATTTCTTTCTCCATTTTATAGTCAGACCAGTTTTGTATGAAATCTTCGCTAAAAACCTCACCGCGAAGTAAAAAGTCATGATCTTTTTTAAGGTTAGCAATGGCCTCGTTCAGACTTGCCGGAACCGATGGAACTTTTGCAGCTTCCTCAGGAGGAAGACCATAGATGTTTTTATCAAGGGGATCACCTGGGTTAATTTTATTTTGGATTCCGTCGATACCAGCCATGATAAGAGCGGCAAAAGCTAAATAAGGATTGGCTGTTCCGTCTGGAGTTCTAAACTCAAGGCGCTTGGCTTTTGGATTGTCTCCGCTGTTGGGGATACGAATGGCCGCCGAGCGATTTTTAAAACTGTAAGCCAGTTTTATGGGAGCCTCATAACCAGGGACTAATCTTTTGTAAGAGTTAGTCGTTGGATTAGTGATCGCACAAAGACTGGGTGCATGTTTTAAAATACCACCAATAAAATGAAGGGCCATTTCAGAAAGACCAGCATAACTGTTACCAGCAAAAAGTGGCTTACCATCTTTCCATAAAGACATATGGACGTGCATACCAGAACCATTGTCTTCAAACACAGGCTTTGGCATAAAGGTCGCTGTCTTTCCGTGTTCGCGAGCCACGTTTTTAACTATATATTTAAACCACTGTAAATCATCAGCCGACTGGACAAGTTCATCAAATTTGTAATTGATCTCACATTGTCCGGCAGAGGCCACTTCGTGGTGATGTCGTTCCACTGGAATCCCAGAATCTTCAAGGCGCATACAGATTTCAGTTCTTATATCGTGCAAAGTGTCCGTTGGCATTGTCGGAAAATAGCCCTCTTTAGGGCGAGTTTTGTAACCAAGATTGATACCTTCGTCATTACCTGTGTTCCAAGCAGCCTCAACAGAATCCACTTGGTAAAAACCAAGATTAGAATCTTGTTTGTAGCGGATATCATCAAAGATAAAGAATTCAGCTTCGGGTCCAAAGAAAGCTTGGTCTGCTATTCCGGTCGAGGCCAAATAGGCCAGGGCTTTTTTTGCAATTTGTCTTGGATCGCGGTCATAGGGAACATTGGTTTCAGGCATTACAACATCGCAAATCAGGCTTAATGTTGGGACTTCTGTAAAAGGATCCATTTTAGCGGATTTTGGGTCAGGCAAAATAACCATGTCTGACTCGTTGATGTTGCGCCAACCGCGCATGGAACTTCCATCAAAACCAAAACCTTCTTCAAAGACGCTGGCCTTAAGCTGTGAGATGGGTATGGTGAGATGTTGCCAAGTGCCGAATAAATCGGTGAACTTAAGGTCAACCATTTTGGCTCCATACTTATGGGCAAAATCAATGGCTTCTAACGGATTCATACTCTCTCCTCTTTTGACTCTTGGGTTTAAAGAGTCTTATTAACGATTTTTTTATTTTCAAAAACTTATTCAAAATTACAGAAACTTTAACTATTAACGTTTAACAAAATAAATAAACTTTTTATGATTAATAAAAATCATAAAGCCGCTTCGTCGGCCTCGCCGGTTCTAAT
>CAYMBT010000134.1:0-7864 GCA_964388755.1 uncultured Pseudobdellovibrionaceae bacterium
TCCAATTGCTAAAATCTTTGAGCAGATCAATGTCCCAACTGGTCCCTAATTGGGCGTAAACTTTAAGAATTGCCTCGACAGTCAGATTAAGATCGGAACATCAAGAATTCTTGAAACATCAGGTAGTCTTTCAATTCTTTCTCTTAAAACAGTATAAAGTTCTTTTGTGTGAAACTGTGATGTTGTTTCTAAGGCTTCAGCAATAAGATGGTATTCAAGACTGGTCTTTAAAGTTAGTAGGGCTTCACGTTGTTTAGCAATTTCTGGATGTTCAAAAATTGTAATTTCGTTAGCAAATGTGAAAGATTGAAAAGAAAATAGACACAGACAAACGACAAGAAGACGCACCACTTTAACCCCGATTTTAATATTTTATGTCCCAAAAATCCCAATAAATTAAGACTTCTATGTCAGCCGACAGAAATCGGGTCAATGTGCGTTTTTTAAATGAATTTATTTCATAGTTTTTGATAAATAATTCAAATGATGTTTAAAGAGTCACTTGGATTTTAAAAGAAGAGGCTTATCCAATTACCAGCGATTGTAAGATGCCGCTTTAAGAACTTTAAGAGCGATCGCGTAAAAAATAAGCAATGAAGAAATGGATACCCATAATGAAACTGAGTAACTGACGTCTGATGATCCTAGCAAACTATAACGAACCCCATTGATAAAATAAAGAAGGGGATTAATTTTTGATATATTTTGCCAAAGAGGATGAAGACCTTCTAAAGAAAAGAAAACTCCCCCTAGATAAATCAAAGGTAAAATAACAAACGAACCTACCCCACTGATGTGTTCAAAAGTCTTAGCCCAAAATGCAATTGAAATTCCAAACATAGAAAAGCTGAGCCCACCGATAATAAGAAACAAAACTAATAAAGATGGATTATGGACGGATAGGATTTCACCATGGGTGAAAAAATAAAAAATCTGGCCAACAATGAGAGTAATGATACCGACAACAACACCGCGAGTGAGTCCGCCAAAAGCAAGGGCCCAAAGGATTCCTTGGCTGCCTAATGGAGCGACTTTCCAATCCTCTAGATCGCCGCTGAATTTTCCAGAGACAATAGAGCTTGAAGAGTTCTGATAGGCATTGTTAAGGACCGACATCATCACAAGGCCTGGAATCAGAAACGCAAGATAAGTCATTCCATCAGTCATTTGAATCTTATCACCCAGGCTCACCCCAAAGATAAGAAGATAAAGAGTCGAGCTGACAATGGGAGCCAGGATTGTTTGCACAATCACTTTCATAAATCTTTGGATCTCGCGATAATAAAGGGTAAAAAAAGGACGAAGACTGTGGGCTATCATACTAAAACCTCAGTCGATGTATTAAGCTCTTTGTCTCCAAGGATACGAATAAATGCATCCTCTAGACTCCCCTCTTCGATTTTAATATCGGCCAGTTTATCCATAGAAACTTGAAGACTTGCAATCAACTCGCCGATCCCTAATTGGTGTGGAATCAAAAATTGAGCTCGGTCATCAAAATGATCGATCAGATAAGGTGAATTAATTTTTTGTAGTAATTTATGGGTGAAAGTTAAAGACACTTTTCTTTGTGTCAGCTTTTGGATCAAAGCTCGAGTAGGTTCAACACAACGAAGCTCGCCCTTTTGTAGAACTCCGATACGATCACAGAGCTCTTCGGCCTCTTCGAGATAATGAGTGGTCAATAAAACCGAAAGTCCTGATTTTTTAAGTTCAATCACAAAATCCCATAACGAACTTCTAAGCTCAATGTCGACACCCGCGGTGGGTTCGTCAAGAAGAAGAAGTTTAGGTTCGTGAACAAGGGCTTTTGCAATCAGTAATCTTCTTTTCATCCCACCACTGAGGGTTTTCACTTTTTTGTGACGATGCTCCCAGAGACCTAATCGATTGAGTAAATAATGAATTCTCTCTTTGTTGTTCCATTTTTGGTAGTACCCAGAATGAAAGGTCAGGATCTCTTCGATTGAAAAATAACCGTGGTTGATGATTTCTTGGGGCACATATCCAGTAAGAAGTTTTGCAGGAAGTGGGTTGTGGGCTGGATTAATTCCAAAAATTTCGCAGTGTCCTTGGGTGGGTTCTTGTAAAGTGACTATACAAGAAATAATGGACGTCTTACCAGCTCCGTTGGGACCAAGAAGACCAAAAATTTCTCCATTTTTCATCTCAAAGCTCACATCTTTAACGGCATCAAAAGATCCGTATTTTTTAACCAAGTGAGTGAGCTTAAGGGGAGACTTATTTACATCCACCGATCCACCCCATCTGAAAAAGGTGAACCAAAAATAACACCTTCGTTTTCTTTAGCGAGCCAATTGATATCCCATTCGCTGGCAAGAAGGACCACCGGCCGATTGTCTTTGTCACGATACACACGAGAAGAACCATTGATCTCTGTCACTGGTTCCCCCTTTTCGTTTCGTGGCCAGCGGGCCACTGTGTAGGGTGCACGATCCAGTCGTGTTTCTAACCCGTACTCGTCTTCAAGACGGTACTTAAGAACTTCAAACTGCAGCTCTCCCACAACACCAATCACCGGGTCTTGGGCACCGATATAAGGATCAATAAAAAGTTGAATAACCCCTTCTTCAGAAAGTTCTTTAAGGGCTTTTTGTAGCTTTTGTCTTTTCATGGCATCACTGACGTGAATGCGAGTAAAGAGTTCGGGCGAAAACTGGGGGATCTTTTCGAATTCTACTTTTTTGCCAGAAGTGACAGTGTCACCAATACGAAATAATCCAGGATCACTGACTCCAACAATGTCACCAGCGTAAGCGTCTTCGACGGTTTCGCGGTCTTGGGCTAAAAACTGGGCCGAATGGGAAAGGCGAACTTCGCGATCAAGACGCATATGTTTTACTTTCATGCCGCGCTCAAACTTGCCCGAGCAAATGCGCATAAAGGCCATACGATCGCGATGTTTACGGTCCATATTGGCTTGAATCTTAAAAATAAAACCGGTGAACTGGGTATCCATAGGATCAACCTGACCAACAACCGTCTTTCGCGGCTGAGGTGACGGAGCCCATCGAGTGAAGTAATCCAGAAACTCGTCCACACCGAAGTTAAGCTTTGCACTTCCCCAAAAAGCAGGAGAAAGTTCGCCGGCCATAAATTTTTCGATGGAAAAATCGGGGCCTTCCATATCGATCAGCTGAATCTCTTCCATGACGGATTCTAAAATGTCGTGGTGAATCCAATCCTTCCAGCGGGGATCATCAAAACTGTTCACAGGGATTATAGTCTGCTCGCCCGTTTCTTTGTTGTAAAGAATCACAATTTTTTTAAGACGATCATAGATGCCGCGAAAAAGGCCGCCCAATCCAAGGGGCCAATTGACGGGAAAGCATTTCATTTTTAGAGTGCTCTCGATTTCGTCAATCAGCTCAAGGGGGGATTTGCCCTCGCGGTCACATTTGTTGATAAAAGTAAAAATGGGGACTTTTCTGAAATTACAGACCTCGTAGAGTTTTTTAGTTCTCTCTTCAACACCCTTGGCAACATCGATCAGCATCAGAGCTGTATCAGCCGCTAAAAGTGTACGATAGGTGTCTTCACTAAAATCTTTATGGCCTGGGGTATCAAGAAGGTTGATCCGTTGACCATTGTAATCGAACTGAAGGACGGAGGACGTGATCGAAATCCCACGCTCTTGCTCCATGGTCATCCAATCCGATGTGGCTGCCTTTTTACCAGCTTTACCTTTAACTTCGCCGGCCTCGTGGATCACCCCACCGATAAAGATCAGCTTTTCGGTGATGGTCGTTTTACCGGCATCAGGATGGGAGATGATCGCAAAGGTACGACGACGACTGATTTCTTCACGATCACTGAGCTTTTCCATATCCAAAGATCTATCAACTCTTAGCTTTAAATGCAATTTCTGATTCTGCGGTTATGATCTTAGAATAACTGAGGCTTTATTGACCTGAGGGGTCTTTGTTTTTAAGATAAACTTTTAAAGAGCTTATTCAACAAATACACCATTTTTTGTTGGGATGGGATGAACCACTTGCTTAAAAATAAAATCCAATTTTTAACAAAAAAAATTGATGCCCAATTTAAAAAACTACAACAACTCAGGCAAAAACGTCTATTTTGGGGACTCAGCTTTTTTTCGCTGCTTTTTTTCTCGCAAATATTGACAGGATTTTATTTTGAAATTTTGGCCTTCATCATTCCACTGCCGCTTTTTATTTATTATATTATTGGGAGCGGGCGGGCTCTTAAATATTATGACTCTCTTAAAAGACTCCACTTTTTTTATCAGCGACAACTCTCGTATATAGATTCAAGCTTTTTATCAACCACACCGGCAGAACTGATGCATAACCCCGATCTCGCCCGTGATTTAGATCTTAATGTTTTATTTGATCAGTTGAATCTTTGTTTTTCTGTTGAGGGAGAATTAAAATTAAATCAGTGGCTTTGTCAGGAGTTTGGAGATTCAAAACTCTTAAGACGTCATGAGAATTTAAAAGAACTTCTTGCGTTATCAGGACCCATACGACGTCTGCAATCTTTAAACTTTGATAAAAAAGTAAATTTAACAGCCCTTAATCAAGAGCTTTCTCGCCCATTTTTGGACCCCGATCTTAAGTGGTCATGGATCATCCCCATCAGTTGGGTGTTATTTTTGGTTCTCTTATTTTTGCCGGTCCCTGGTCTAATATTAAAATCAGTTTTTTTTGTTTTTATAGCCACAAGTCTTTTTTATTTGAACCACACCCAGTATATGCTCTCGCGGCTTGAAACCTTGTCTTTAGAACTGGGAGAGATGAGCCAAAAAATCACTTTGCTTGAAAAGGTGGCTCGACAAATCAGTTTTGCTCCCCATTTAAAAAAGCAAACCGCTAGCCTTGATCTTAAAAAAATTAATCGACTGATTTCTTTAATTGGTGTCAGAACCAATCCCATTTTATTTTATATACTCAACACTCTTTTTCCCTGGGATTTTATATTTTCTAGGCTGTGTGAAAAATCCCGGCAAAACTTTTATGATGACTTTAAACTTTGGTCCAAAGAGGCCATCGATCTTGATGTGTATCTCTCTCTCATCAATCTTAATTTTTACCGACAGGTCAATTGGCCTCAAAAAGTGGACGAACCCTCGATCTCTTTTAATGATTTAGCTCACCCCCTCATTCCACAAAACCAAATCATCACCAATGATTTTGAATCCAAAAAGAATCGGGTTTTTATAATCACTGGGTCTAATATGAGTGGAAAATCCACATTTTTGCGGGCCATGGGACTTAATTTTTGTTTAGCTCAGATTGGGGCCGGGGTTTTTGCTAAAGACTTTCTTTTTTCAGAGATGAAAATTGTCACTTGCATAAGAGTCAGTGACTCTTTACGGGATGGAAAGTCCTACTTTTTTGCTGAAGTTCAGCGCATGAAAAAAATCTTAAGTTCTGCTATCAGCGAACCTGTCTTTTTTTTAATCGATGAACCTTTAAGGGGAACAAACAACCAAGAGCGGCTCATTGGTAATCAAAAATACTTACAAAAGTTACTTCAAAGCCAGGGGTTTGGGTTTATTTGCACCCATGATTTAGAACTGACTAAAATGACTGAAAACAACAACAGCGTTATTAACCTGCACTTTAGTGATCTATGGCAAAATAATGATTTGCATTTTGATTACAAAATTAAGCCTGGCCCATCCACCACAACCAATGCCCTGAAAATCCTAGATAAAGAGGGGCTTTTATAAAAAATGATTCATTCTTATAAAATATTATTTTTATCTGTTAAAAATTTTGTACCTCTATTTCTTATTTTGTTATTGAGCAATTGCGCTAGCCTCACTGACCGCTATCAGTATGTCAAAATTGTCCCCGATCAAGAAACTACAGAAATCTTTCAGCATGGTCAAAAGCTGGGTACTGGCCCCAGTAGCCTTCGCCTTAAAAGAGAAAAAAGACCAGAACTTGTTTTTAAAAACACAGAAAAGCAAAAAACACAAATCCTTGAAACCTCTTACCGCTGGGGACAATCTTTTGCTGGCAACGCATTTTTATTTCTTTACGCCCCTATTGGTTGGTTCACAGACTATGTGACTGGTGCCGCTTGGGATATCGACGAACCTGAAGTTCATAAAAACCATCGATTTAAACTCAATGATCAATCAAAGATTTTAATATTACCACCCAAAATGAATAATGAAATTGAGTCCTTTCGTTTAGGTCAGTTGATTGAAATTTTGCTGATTCAAAAATATGGTTCACAAAAAATAATTCCATTTCAGCAAGGTTATAAAAAATCCGTTCAACTGGGCTTTGATTTTGAGGTGGAATACGACATTAAAGAGCCTTTATTTGTGAACGACTTGCTTTATGAAACTCAAGCCAGTCACATAGCCCTTGCAAAGTCTAACGAAGAAACCTCTTCAATTAATATCTATATAGTGAGTCCCTATAACCAAAGAATTCTTGATCAATTTAAAATTCCAGCTCCAAAAGAAGAGACCAAAAAAAATCTTTGGCTTTGGCTGAGCGAGCAGACTTTAAGTTTTTTACCTAACACCGTCTCTATTGCCTCTGAAAGCACTATCTATGGGGGGTGCTCTTATGTGGGTACGGTTCCGGTGTATTGTCCTAAAGCCTCAAGCAGTGGTGTACTGGGGCTTTTATCAACCATTCAACTGACCAACATCCTTCACTATAAAAAAAGAACCCCATGGCGAGTTTATTTAAGATTCTTTCCCGACTTTAATATTTCTTTTAACGATCTTGATTTTTCAAAAATTAATTCTACCTTTGAAGATATTAATTTGGATTGGCATTACCTAAGCCTTGGCTACGGCGCGCGACTGAGTTTTAGTGTTCCTGTGGGAGAATTTTTTTGGGAGCTGACTCCAGCATGGGCCCTTAACTATTTAAGACTTTATAGCGCCAACAGTGACAGCACTCACTGGGCTGGAAAAGTCGCTATCTCGACTCAGTTTGGTTTTAATACTTGGATCTCAAATAAAACAAATATCAGACTTTTTGCGAAAGGTGAAAATCAACAACTTAATATTCCTGGTGCTAATTCAATAAGATCTGATCTCAACTTTAATGGTTCAATATCTACTGTGACTACGGGAATCTCTTTTGGTTACTACTTTTACGAAGAGAAAATGTTGCTCTTTGATTCTTTTAATTAATTGTTTGATTTATTTAAATATTAACTTATAAAAATTTCTGGCTTTAACATTATGAGAACCACTTATTTTCTTATATTAAGTCGCTCAATAGGAAGATTAGATTTTAATCATTAAGATTTAGAGTCATAACAAAGGATGGATTGCTCCATCCCATATTCAAAATTTTTAATAATGTTATTCGCAAGAAATTTTTGAAGCTGGAACCACCTCAATGATCTCAGTCCAGTTCACATTTGGGTTTTGTCCGTAATAAACTGCACTACGAACAACAACGCTCAAGTTGCTAGGGTGATACTGATCAAAGTGAGCTTTAATATTAAATGTGGATTCATAAAAATAGTCGGTCTTACCTTGGTCAAATTCGTCTGCAGTAACAGTTGTTTGAACCTCTGTAATGCCATAATTGTTTACACAAGGATATTCAGTTAATAAACGATCAAGTATCGCCTGACGTAATTCTAAACTTTTAATGGTTTGTGTTTTAAATGCACTTTCAACTGTATTGGCCAAAGCTGGCTGTATAAAAATGATAGTCATCAAAGTTAATAATACTGTTTTTATCATTAGTTCCCCCTCTATTTAATTTGAGCTTTCTTCTTAAACTACGATTTGAGTCTATAACAAATGTTATTTCTGTTTAGACTGGCTGCGCACCTGAATTTGTTGATGGTCAATATTCTTCGAGTAATAGAAATGAGCTTTTAAGACACA
>CAYMBT010000135.1:0-7605 GCA_964388755.1 uncultured Pseudobdellovibrionaceae bacterium
CGATGGGACTTTCTTTTTGATTTCTTTCATAGGACCACCACAAATACATTTTTTGGTGAAATTCACTTTCTGGGTTATCGGTGACGACCGACAAACATTCTGGCACTGAACGTCCTTGTTCAAGCAAAGACTTCATCTGGATAACAAAAGATATTGAAGGAACTATATGTGCCATTTCTTACTCCGAATGATGAAATAAACAAAAAAAACTCCAAAAAAATAAAACAAAAACGACAGGAAAAAGCTTTTTTTAAAAACTAAAAAGCCATATTGATGAAATGTGTAGGCAAACAAAGACCAATAAATGACGGATAAAAGTCCTAATTGGTAGGCAAAGTAACACCAGACTTGTCTCGACTTTCGTCGAAAAATGAATTCGCTCTGTAAATTTTTTTGAAAATTACACAGCCTATCAATTGCCAAATGTTGGTGTTGATGAACATAGGACAGCTCAACCACTAGGGTTTGAACAAACCCAACAAAAGGTCCTGTTTTTTCAAATTTTACTTGTGGTGAAAAAACAACATTATCATAAATTCGCATCAGAATTGTTCTTTGTTTCCATTCTCCCTCAGAGAGGGAGCTCTCCATAGCCGAGACAAAGGAGCGTCCCATCTGCATTCGTAAGATCACTGATGATAAAAAGCGAAGGAACTCGCTCTGGAATTGGTGTTGATGGATTTTTAAGATGATAAAAACGAACAGTGGAAACAGTGATAAAGACAAAAAAGTGAGGACCCAAAGATGAAAAGGATTTTTAAAATTGAAAAAATAAAGAACAAAAAGAAAAGAAAAATGAAGAGTGCCAATTTTTGTCAGTAATTTTTTTTTAATGAATTGTTGCTGATAAAAATGTTCGTAAATCCGACGTGCGAACATTAAAACGGACAATAAAATTACAAAAGAAATCAAAATGTTTTTGTTCATTACGAAAACAACTAAGCAAAAAAAATGCTAAAGCTTTAATTTTTTATTGACGAATATAGTCACACAGGTAAACTGAATTCAGAAGTTAAACAACAAAGACTCATCTTATTGAGGAGGCAAAATGGCTAAGAAGAAGAAAGCAACTAAGAAAGCAGCTGCTAAGAAAACAACTCGTCGTAAAAAAGCGACTACTACTAAGAAAAAAGCAACTCGCAAAAAAGCGAAAAAAGTTGCTAAAAAAGCGACTCGTCGTAAAAAGTAATTTTTGCGCAGACAAGCTTGAAAAAACCCCGACTGTTGAAGTCGGGGTTTTTTTTTGCCTTTAATGACAGATTTCAATCAAAAAGACTTTAAAAGAAGTAATTAAAGCCCACCGATGCCGTTGGAACAGTTTTTAATGAATCCACTGACATCATCAACAAAGCCTCACCAAAAATAGCAAGCCCCTTCCACTCACCTTCAGTGAAGGTGTATTGTAAGCCCAACTGCCCATGAACTAATTTTTCGTTCACCCTTGAAAGTCTTTTGTCCTCATCACTGAGAAGTCGCGAAAGAAATTGGGGAGAAAGAGAATCACTATTAAACGGACGAGTTCCGGATCTTTGCCAGCGGTGAAAGCCAAAACCATAATAGGGATTTAGAGGTGATGACTTTAGAAGCATTTTTTTGATTCGAAAACCATAGGATTGAAAATGGCTACCGCCCCCATATCCTAAATCCACACTCCACTGGGGGTGAAAATAAAATCCAATCACTCCGCCCATCAAGCCATAGGTGCCCGCCGTGGTCAGCCCGATCGCCATTTTACGTATGGACCAGAAGTCTGAAATCTCTTCGACCACTTCTTTTTGATCATAATTAAACCTCTCGATCGAGGGTGTTGGGGTCGAACCACCAAAAAGTATGGCCTCAGCCCAGACTTGGGGGGCTAAAATCAGGGTGAGTGTGAAATAGGTCATGATGATTTTGTGAGTTTTATCCATATATATAAGGATGGACTGTTTCAATCCGATCATCAAGCCACAACATTGGGTGAAAGAGTCTGAATTTAAAGCATTTTGTCTGCACTTTTTAAGATTCACCTTCAAAACCACAACCTGTTTTTGTCATCACCCACCACGAGATCAGGGGCCATTTTGCTCAGCGTTGATGGGGGTTCCTCTACCCATTGCCATTGTCTTTCTTATTGGGTCCCAAAAAACTTTCATTCATTGGGCTGGGACGGGTTTACTCTTAAGCCCCTTAGGTATAAAAGAAGTTACTTAAATATTTCATGTTTCCCGCCTCTTTACGAGGTTCTATGGGAATTGAGTCTGACCAGACTCAATAAAGGAGACGAGTGATGGGTCATACAAGAAAAAAAATTACCGTGGTCGGAGCTGGTTTTGTTGGTTCGACATGCGCTCACTGGGCGGCATCCAAAGAATTGGGCGATGTTGTTTTGTTAGACGTCAACGAAGGTGCTGCAAAGGGTAAGGCCCTTGATCTTTTTGAATCATCACCGGTTGAAGGTTTTGATTCGATGGTGACAGGTTCTTCTGACTATAAAGATATTAAAGGTTCCGACATTGTTATTATTACGGCCGGTATTCCTCGCAAACCCGGCATGAGTCGCGATGATCTTTTAGCCACAAACGCTAAAATTATGAAAAGCGTTTGCTTGGGTGTTAAAGAATATGCTCCGCAATCTGTTGTCATCGTTGTTAGTAATCCTTTAGATGCTATGGCCATGGTCGCCATGGAAACTTTAGGGTTTCCGCGCGAAAGAGTGATCGGGATGGCCGGAGTTCTTGATGGTGCACGTTTTCGTTCTTTCATCGCAGAAGCCACTGGCATGAGTGTTAAAGACATCCATGGATTTGTACTTGGTGGACATGGTGACACCATGGTTCCAATGCCTCGACATTGCTCTGTGGGTGGAGTGCCACTGACTGAAATTTTATCCCAAGAAAAAATCGATGCTATCGTTGATCGCACCCGCAATGGAGGTGCTGAGATCGTTGGTCTTCTTAAAACTGGATCTGCCTATTACGCCCCATCGGCCAGTGCAGTTCAAATGGCCGAATCCATACTTAAAGATCAAAATAGAATTTTACCCTGTGCTGCTTACCTTGATGGCGAGTATGGTATCAAAGGACTTTTTATTGGTGTTCTCTGCCAATTGGGTAAAAATGGTTTAGAAAAAGTGATCGAAGTGAAGCTCAACGACAAAGAACAAGCCGGCCTTGATAATTCTCACAAACATGTGAAAGAGTTAGTCGAAGCCCTTAAAAAAATCGAATACTAAGGACGTGAAATGAATATACATGAGTATCAAGCCAAAGATATTTTTCGCAAATACAAACTTAAAGTTCTCAAAGGCAAAGTGGTTACTAATGGTGATGACGCTATGAAAGCGGCTAAAGACCTTGGTGGATCAGTTTGGGTTGTTAAAGCCCAAATTCATGCTGGTGGTCGCGGTAAAGGCGGCGGTGTTAAGGTTGCAAAAACCTTAGATGACGTCAAAAAGTTTACGAACGACATGATGGGTATGACTCTTGTCACCCATCAAACCGGTCCAGAAGGTAAAGAGGTTCAAAAAGTTTATATCGAAGAAGGCTGCCTGATTGAAAAAGAATATTATTGCGCTGTCTTTTTAGATCGTTCCACTTCAAAAATTGCCATTATGGCCAGTAGCGAAGGGGGCGTGAATATTGAAGACGTTGCCGAGCACACACCTGAATTGATTCATACAGTTCACATCGACCCTAAGTTTGGAATGCAAGATTTTGAAGCTCGCAACCTCGCTTTTAAAATTGGACTGACAGGTTCAAAGGCCCTTAAAGCCGCCACCTATTTCAAAGGTCTTTATGAAATCTATGTGGGCGAAGACTGTGCCATGGTTGAAATCAACCCGCTGGTGACCACCCAAGATGGTGATGTGATGGCGCTCGATGCAAAAATGAATTTTGATTCAAATGCCCTATATCGTCATCCCAGTATTGTTGAACTTCGCGATTTCGCAGAAGAAGATCCAGCAGAAGTTGAAGCCTCAAAATACAACCTGGCCTTTATTAAGCTCGATGGCAACATTGGTTGTCTTGTGAATGGTGCCGGCCTTGCCATGGCAACAATGGATATCATTAAACTTCATGGAGCCGAGCCTGCTAACTTTTTAGATGTGGGTGGTGGTGCGACCAAAGAAAACGTTATTGCGGCCTTTAAGTTGATTTTAAAAGATCCCAACGTCAAAGGCATCTTAGTGAATATCTTTGGTGGAATTATGAAATGCGACGTGATTGCAGAGGGTATTCTTGCTGCCGTTAAAGACGTTGGTCTTAATGTACCACTGGTTGTTCGCCTGCAAGGAACCAATGTAGAGCTGGGCAAAAAAATTCTCAAAGAAAGTGGTCTTAACGTTATGCCCGCTGACTCTTTGACGGATGCTGCCGAACAAATCGTTAACGCTGTTAAAGGAGCTTAAGACATGGCTATCATGATCAACAAAAACACAAAAGTGATCTGTCAGGGTATTACCGGCGCACAGGGAACCTTTCATACCGAACAAGCCATCAAATACGGAACTCAGATGGTGGGTGGCGTGACTCCTGGAAAGGGTGGCACAACTCACCTCGGTCTTCCGGTTTTTAATTCTACCCACGAAGCCATTGAAAGAACCAAAGCCAATGCAACGGTCATCTACGTTCCACCACCATTTGCTGCTGACGCCATCATGGAAGCCGTTGATGCTGGCATTGAACTCGCCATTTGTATTACCGAAGGAATTCCGATCAATGACATGGTTCGCGTAAAAGCCTTCATGCAAGGAAAGAAAACTCGTCTCATCGGCCCTAACTGCCCAGGTGTTATTACACCCGATCAATGTAAGATTGGTATTATGCCCGGACACATTCATAAAGCGGGCCGCATAGGAGTACTCAGTCGCTCTGGAACTCTGACTTATGAAGCCGTCCATCAGTTGACTGCGGTTGGTCTTGGTCAAAGTACTTGTGTCGGTATCGGTGGAGATCCTGTGAACGGGACTAACTTTATTGATGTGCTTGAACTTTTTAATGCCGATAAAGACACTGACGCAGTCATCATGATTGGTGAAATCGGTGGATCGGCCGAAGAAGAAGCTGCCGAATACGTTCGACGTGAATTTAAGAAACCTGTGACTTGTTTTATTGCTGGTGCAACAGCCCCTGCTGGAAAAAGAATGGGCCATGCCGGTGCTATTGTCAGTGGTGGCAAAGGGACTGCCGAGGGCAAATTTGATGCTCTTCGAAGTGCAGGTTGCTCTATTTCAATGAGCCCCGCTGATTTAGGAAAAACTCTTAAAGCGAGCCTCTAAGTCATTGATCAAAGTGAGGGGGCTTTATCGTCCCCTTTTAAAAAAGTGGAATATCAAAACTAAACAATAATAACCTCGGCCAAACTTTTTGGCCCTCCTTGAAAAGAACTTGGAGTTAAAAAATGGAGAATAAAATGGCAATAGAAAAAACATTTTCAATCATCAAGCCCAACGCAATGAAAAAAATGCAATCGGTGCAATCATTACAAAGTTTGAAAGCCAAGGGCTTAAAATTGCAGCCGCAAAATTAACAAAAATCACTAAACAACAATGTGAAGAATTTTATGCTGAACACAAAGCACGCCCCTTCTTTGGTGAGCTGGTTTCTTTTATGACTTCTGGACCGGTTTTATTGATGTGTCTGAGTGGAGAGAACGCCGTTCTTAAGAATCGCGAGATTATGGGTGCTACAAACCCAAAAGACGCAGCCAAAGGCACAATTCGTGCTGATTTTGGTGACAGTGTTGGCGAAAATGCTGTTCACGGTAGCGACAGTGTGGCCAGTGCCCAAAGAGAGCTTGGTCTTTTCTTTGAAGAGCACGAAATCGTAAACGCATAATTTATGGTGGGTGAACACCACCAGGTTAAAATTGATTCTTTATCCAACTCCGGCGACGGAGTTGGACGAATTGACGACAAAGTCGTTTTTGTCCCCTATTCAAGTCCAGAAGACATACTTAAAATTGAAATTACCCAAGACAAGAAGACTTTCTTTAAGGCCAAAATTATTGAAATTTTAAAGCCTTCACCCTACAGGATCAATCCTCCTTGTGATTTTTTTGGCCAATGTGGTGGCTGCGACTGGCAACATATCAATTACGAAACTCAACTGACCTGGAAGAGAAAAAATCTCTTTGATGTTCTCAAAAAAATCGCACTTTTTGATCAGGAATCCTTAGTCAAAGAAGTGGTTCAAAGCCCTGATGTTTTTCATTACCGAAATAGAATACAAGTTCAGTCCAGCCCTCAGGGTTATAGCTTTAAAATGAAAAACAGCCATAAAGAGATCTTGATTAATCAGTGTCTGATTGCTTCTCACAAAATTAACGAGATTCTGTCTCAAAAGCCGGTGAAACTAAAAACACAAAAAGTTGAGTTGGCAGAATTGAACAATCAAGCTCAAACTTTTAAGGTGGATTTAAAAAAGGGTTCAGAGTTAGGGTTTAGACAAGTCAACACCTTACAAAACAACAACCTTATCGAAAAAACCCTTGTTACCTTAGATAAAATTAAGCCCCTATCGACTGTTTATGATCTCTATTGCGGTCAAGGAAACTGGAGTCTTGCTATCCAAAAAAAATATCCTGACGTCCTTTGCATTGGTATTGATATTAATCCGATCAATATTGATCGAATTAAAAACAAAGAGGCCCATAACCTTCGTTTTTTACAGGGGCCCGTTGAAAAACTTTATGTTAAACAACCTGAACCCGCTGATTTGGTGATCATTGATCCCCCAAGAGCGGGGTGTGATGAAAAACTTTTGCATTCTTTTTTAGAAAAGCCCCCGCGATATTTGATCTACATCAGCTGCCATCCAGCCACTTTCGCTCGTGACTTAAAGATTTTACTGGATCAAGGTTGGTCTATTGATGAAATTTGTCCTTTTGATATGTTTCCACAAACCTCCCACCTGGAAACTTGGTGCTTGTTGCGCAGCGAAAGCCCCGGCGTTGGTGCCCATCAGTTAAAAGTCTGATAACTTAAAGTATGTCTATATTGGGTAAGAGCTGGTCCATTTTAATTCTAGGTCTTTTTATAATGACACTTTCTTTTTGCGCCTCTAAGGCCGAAAATAAAGATCTTGCCTATAATCACTTTAAAGTCGGAGTCAGTCTTCTTAACCAGAGCCAGCTTGAAAAGGGTCTGGAACATTTAATAATGGCCAAAGACTTGGATCCAGAAAGCGAACTGATCCGCAATCACTTGGGGCTTGCCTATTTTTATCTCAATGAATTTGAGTTATCGATCATTAGCTTTAAAGCGGCCTTGAGCCAAAAGCCGGATTACTCTGAAGCCCATAACAACTTGGGTCGCACCTACATTGAAGTGAAAGATTTTTCAATGGCTCGTAAGCACTTAAGCCTTGCTGCTGCGGATTTGACTTATGCCAATAAAGATAAGGTTTGGCTTAACCTTGGACTGTCTTATTTTTTTGATAACCAGATTGAGAAAAGCCAAAACTTCTTTTTAAAATCCATCAGTGCCAATCGAAATAATTGTCTGGCTTATAATTATTATGGTCGCACCCATATTGAGTTAGAGAATTTTGATAAAGCGGCCAAAGTTTTGGATCAAGCCATATATCATTGCCGATCCCGGGGCTTTGACGAGCCTCACTATTA
>CAYMBT010000136.1:0-7559 GCA_964388755.1 uncultured Pseudobdellovibrionaceae bacterium
GAAAAAGGTACGGGCACAGAATTAAGCTTAGTTAAAATCGACTCCATAGACGACCAATCTGAGGTTGGCCCAATATCAACGATCGCTAATTTTTCAACCCACTGAGGGTACCGGTGAGCAAAGGACAGAGCCACTCGCCCACCCATTGAATGCCCCACCAATTTGACAGGGTTGCTCCAACCCAGCTCTAAAAGCAGATCTTTAAGGTCCTCAACATAATCAGAGAGTGTAAAGCCAGCACTGGGCTTAAAAGATTGTCCGTGACCTCTTTGGTCAAAAATAAGGCACTGGTGATTCTGAGAGAATTTTTTAGCAATACTTTGCCAATTTCTCCCCTGTCCCATAATTCCATGTAAAAAAACTAACTTTGAAGGTGAGTCCTCACCGAAAATTTGATAATGAAGTGTCTTTTGCGATAGCGACATAAGGATTTAAGCCTTTGAAAGATTGATGTGAAGCATTCTCTACCTCTAAACCCAGACTGGATCGACCAAGAAGCTCTTAAAATAGTGAAAAAGCTCCAAAGTCACAATCACACCACCTATCTTGTGGGCGGCTGCGTCAGGGATTTGCTCATTGGATTGCCACCTAAAGACTTTGATATCGCCACTTCTGCCACACCAGAACAAATTAACAAAATAATTCGTCCCTCACACATCATTGGACGGCGTTTTCAATTGGTCTTGGTGAAAAGATTTGGTGAGCAGTACGAAATTTCAACTTTTAGAGCACAAGCCGCCCAAGTCGCTGACGAAAACGAAAGCCTCATCACTAACGATAACACTTTTGGTTCACCCGAAGAGGATGCCCGTCGCCGTGACTTTACAGTGAATAGTTTTTTTTATGACCCGGTGGCGACCGAACTGATTGATTACTGTGACGGTTTAAAAGACATCAATTCTCGCGTGATTCGTATGATTGGTGAACCACGCCAAAGAATCCAAGAAGACCCATTACGAATGTTACGCGCTTTGCGTTTTGCCCATAAAGGTCAGTTTACCATCGAAGAAAATTTAAGGGGAGCCATCTTTGATTTGGCCGAACACCTTAAGTTTTCAGTTTTACCCCGCAAAAGAGAAGAGCTTCTTAAGTTTTTACGCCTTGAAACAGCAGGCAATTTGATTTGGGAAGCCCATGATCTTAATTTACTTAAACACTTAAGCCCCACGATTGATCACGTTCTTAAAGAGGGCGACTCTGATCTTTTTAGCCAAAGCCTTAATCGAGGACTCAGTTACGTTTCAGATCATACTAATCCTAACGAGCTCTATTCAGTTTTACTTTTTTCTTTGATCTCAGCAAAAATACCTGACTTCTACGATCGTCTCATTTTGAAACCAAAACAAATGGACTCTTTAGCCATCACTATGAAAGATGAGCTAGGAATGTTTAGGGTCGAACAAGACTTATTTTTTAACACCCTCTCGTTTATTAGGCAGCTGCAGCAAATTAAAGACCTTCATAAAATGCGGGACCGCTATAAAACCCACCTGCTCAAAAGTAATAGCATGAGTCCAGCCCTTACCTTAAGTGCAGCCTATAAACTTTTACCTGATCCAGTCCTTCACTTTTGGCTATCTGAATACTGGAAGCACTGACGAATTACTGGAAAACACCAAGACAAGCGTGTTATAGTATGTTTTCGATACATCTTAAGGAGGACTTATGGGTATTGGCGGCGGTCAGTTATTAATTATAGCAATTATTCTTGTGGTGCTTTTTGTGGCCCCATCTCGCCTACCAGGACTTGGTAAATCCCTTGCTCAAGCCATTCGTGGTTTCAAAAAAGGCATGAGTGAAGATTTTGAAACCGATGTCACTGATTCTGTAAAAAGCGAAAAGCTTGATGGTTCACCATCTGAAAACGCTTCTCGCTCTAAAGTAAACGAGAAAGAAAAAGTTTAAAAACTCTCGACAGCTTTAACGATATCATTCACACCTAATCCATACATTTCGTAAAGTTGATCAGAGGTGTATGCGCTTCGACCAAAATGATCTTTAATCCCTAAACTTTTCATTTTGAAATCCACTGACTCAAGGCTTAAGGCATGGCTGAGTATTGCACCAAATCCGCCCAGCAATCGATGATCTTCGATGGTCACCACACGTCCACTGGTTTTTTGAAGAGCTGTGGTTATAGTTTTTAGATCAGGTTTATTCACAAGTGATGGATTGATCACAATACATCCCCAGTTTTGCGCCGATAAAATTCTTTGGGCCATCAATGCATTTTCAACCAATGAACCCACTGCCAGTAAGGTCACAGAATTTTGATACTCGGCTGAATTATCACTGATCACCTGAGCTTGGCCCAACTGATAAGTTAAATTTTTATTGTAAGTCGGCGGATAGGTTTCGCGACCTAAAAAGAAAACCGTCGAATTGGGAGTCTTCCCTAAATTTTTAAGCTCAGCAAAACGAGTGATGGTTTGCGAGATCAAGGCAAAAGCTTCATCGCTTGAAGTTAAACAAATCACATCCACATGGGGAATGGATGACACCATAGAAATATAAGTGAGGGCCTGGTGAGAGGCTCCGTCGGCTGCATCTTGAAAACCGGTATGAGAATAAATGGCAATGATCGGCGCTTCAGAGAGCCCGCTCATGATCAAAGGAAGTGCGCCTTTAGTTATACCAAACTGAGCAAAGGTATCGACTATGGGTATGTAGCCTTGCTTAGAAAGGCCTACTGCCATGCTCACCATATTCGACTCGGCCACACCCACCTCAAAACAAGCTTCTGGATACTGACTGCGAAAGCCTTCAACACCGGTTGAACCTTGCAGGTCAGCAGAAACCGAAACAATGGGGTAATTTTTTGAATACATTAATTTTAAAGCTTCACTGACACCGGTTTGAATTTTTGTTCTCTCGCCCGTCATTTTAGGTGAAGTGTCTTTAGGAGGTTGAAAGCTTAAAAGCTCTTGAGCCCAGTCACAAAAAACTTGCGGAGTCTTTTCGTCTCCATAAATTTCATCAACAAAGGCTTTCACTTGATCGGCTTTTTTTAACGGAAATCCGTGACCGCCAGATGATGATTTTTCTGTTTGTGCCACACCTTTACCTTTTATGGTTTTAAACCATAAGGCTTGGGGTTTATCAGGATGGGCTTTGGCTTGATCGAGGGCTTTTTCAATAGCTTGATAAACTTTTTCAAGATCATGCCCGTCTTCAATATAGGTCAGTTGCCAACCTAAATTTTCAAGGGATTTAAAAGTCGGCGCCATTGAAAATGAATCTGCATCAATTCGTCCAGAAAGTTTGGTGTTGTTATCACTGATCAAACAAACAAAAGGACCCATTTGTTTTTTTTGCGCCAGCCCCGGGATGGCAGCAAAAGCCTCTTTAGCTTCGCCCTCCATACAAGCCCCATCAGAGATCGCAGTGATTGTGGTGCGCGGATTTGAAGATAAAGATTCTGCCGCCGCTAAGCCTTGTGCCTGGGGTAAACCAGAGCCCAGTGGACCATTACTGATATAAACCCCTTCTGGAAAGAGATGGGCTTCACCGTGACCCGTCAGTGGGCTTTGGATAGAACGAAAACCTTTTAAAGAATCAATATCAAGACCCGCAACAGAGTAATTAGCCTTTAAAGCATAAAGACCATTTTCACAGTGGCCAGCATCGTTAACAAAGTGAAACATTTCATGCCAATTTTTATTTTCTTTTTTTGCGAGATCGAACATAAGTCCATGGGTCGCAGACATTATCTCTGCAAAGGCTGATGGGCCTCCAAAGTGGCTCGCGGCTCCGCCGATCACCGCTTGCATATCCATCAGCGCCACCATAGCACGTGTGGCTTTAGGACAGGCCACATCTTTCATCTCACCATTAGCCGCTTTGACTTTACGGGCAAATTGAAGAGGATTTTTGGGATTAGAGTGTAATTGATTCTGAACTTTGAGTTTTTCCATGGCCAAGATTTAATCTCAAATAGAGTTAAAATCAACCAGTAGAAGGCTGAAATAATAACCAATGATTTTAAGGCTTCAGCTCGTCTTTAATGATCTTACCTTGTTCAATATATGTGACCTTATGGGCTAAATCTTTCACATCTTCACGATCATGGGTGATAAGAAGTGCAGGACAACCGATCTTGCCACAAACCTCTTTAAGCATCTTACGAGCTTTTGCTCGAAGGGATTCATCAAGGGCTGAAAAAGGCTCATCCAGTAAAAGCATTTGCGGGCGATAAATCAGCGCACGTGCTAATGCAACCCTTTGCTTTTCTCCACCAGAAATTTTTTGTACAGAAGACTTTAGAAGGCTTTTAATTTCTAAACTTTCCACTAAAAACTCAAAATCTTGCTTCCAGTGTTGATGGATTTTAGGATTCACCGGAAATAAAATATTCTTCTCAACACTCATATGCGGAAAGAGGCAAAAATCTTGAAAGACGACCCCTAGATTTTTTTGAGCGGGTGGTTGAGATCCTAAATCTACGCCCTTAAATATCCAGCGGACTTGAGCCTTTGGATCAAGTCCTAAAAGGCCATTAAGGATTGATGTTTTACCGGCCCCCGATGGCCCCCACAGCACAGTCATTCCTTGATCCAGTAAAACCCAATCTTTGATATCGATTGAGAACTCCTCAAAATTACGATGAAATTTTTCGACGACAGACATAAGAAAATCCTTGGAAGACAAGAAAAACAAAAATTGAAGCGAAAAGCAAGGGCAACACCAAATTCATCGCCGAGTTAAGTTGGTAGCTCGTCATAAGCAGTTTCATTTTTAAACCAAGGCTTGTTTGATGGGATGAGGATAATAAAATCTCTGATAATGCAAAATCCCCTAAAGCCCATAGACCGGCAATACTACTGAGCAAACAAATCTTTGGCATCATTTGCGGCCACAAAATTCTAAAAAAAATTTTGGACCAAGATACCGGAAAGGTTTGGGCGAGGCTCACTTGTGACCCATAGCCTTTAATCTCTTGGTCCATTGATAACCTATAAAGGTACGGAAAAAATAGAATAGTTAAACCAAAAGAAATTTTAAATACACCGAATACAAAACCTTCACCGGGGATTAAAAGTAAAGAAAACCCAACCACCACCCAACCCGGGTTGACCCAAGATAAAAGAATTCGCGACTGCCGGTGAGTGATAAACGCAAAGCCCATCAAGGACAAAAGTATCAGTGTTAAAAATCCAGTGAGCAGTCCAATAATTAACGAAACTCTTAAAGGCTCTAAAATACTCAATAGATTTAAAGAACTTAAATTTGAAAAAATATTTTGTAGAAGCGCTAAGCCCAGTAATAGACTTGGGCCAAAACAAAATAACAGTAAAGGTCTGTAACCTAAATAAGAGATAAAACCATACTCGCCCCGTTTTTCTACTTCAACCGCTGGGTTTTGACTGATTAGGCTTGAAGAAATAAATAAGATCAAAGAAAGCCCCAACATATAGGGGATCATCGAAGACCAATCGCCAGAGAATAATATTTTTTCAAACAAATAAACTTCAACTCCACCATAAGCTGTACCCCCAACAAGAAGAGGCACAGAGAAACTAAAAAAGTAGAGAACCATAAGATAAAACCCAAGACCCATCCACTGACTTTTTAATTCTGGGATCAATCCCATAAAAATAAATTTTTTATTATCAACCCCACTGACAAGAGCGATCTTGTACCAATCGCTGGCTGTTTTTAAAATCAAAGATTCAAAAAAAACAGAAACCAAACCAGTATTCATTAGGGTATGAAAGAAAACCACACCCGTTAAACCCGTGGGTAGAAACATAAGAATCTGACTGGCCAGTAAAACAACCATAATCACCGGCAGAAAGCTTGGCAAAATTGCTATCCAGCTGAGTGACTTTATTAATTTTTGTGAACTCTTATTTTTAAGTGATAAAAGACCCAGAGCTCCTAAAAAACCAAACACCAATGTGAATAAAGTGCTGGTCAATGCTTGCAAAAGAGCACCTTTGATGACCCAACCTAAAGAGGGGTCGTATTGAAAACTCATTTTGGGAACTTGGTAAAGTATTGAAAGCAACGGAATAGACAGTACAGCAAGGACAAAAAAGAAAACCAGATTTCTTAGTAAAAAACGGATTTCCACTGATTCACCAATTCCTTTTTCTTGTTAATCAGCCTCAAACTTTCAATGGGATCAAGATACTCGACATTGGATGGCCAAAAAAAATCAGACTCATTAAGAACTTTTTGGCTCACCGGTAACATATAGTTTTTATTCATTAAAATTTTCTGAACTTCATCTTTCATTAAAAACTTTGCAAAAACTCTTGCCTGTTCACAACGGCGACAAAAATCAGGTATTGCTGCGTACTCAACTTGCACGGGATGAGGTTCTTTAAAAAAAACAGCTTTATAACTATCATCCTTCTCTTCTTTCTGATGATAATAAGGAGAACTGAAATACGAAAATACAAAAGAATCTTCTGACATTTTAAAAATGCTATAACTGCTCGACCAAGAAGGTGGCATAATTTTTATGGATTTCTTAAGTTCTTTAAGAAATTTAAAACCTTCATCCTCTCCTTTGACCGAAAGGACCCACAAAAGAAACTGTAACCCTGGCGAACTCATTCTGGGGTCTTGTAAGATCAGCTTATTTTTAAAGTCAGGCTTAAGCAGATCATCAAGGCTTTCAGGGATGAGCTTTGATCCTTGGCGATAGATAAAAGTCATTGGGCCCCAATCATAGGCCAAAAAATCGTGGTACTTTGAACCTTTCGGAATGATGGGATCTTTGATCAGATCATTCAAACCTCTAATGTCTTCCCACTGAAAATCTTTTCTGGCCTCATGGATAGAGAATTGATCAAAACCAATAATAAGATCTGGTTGATCAATATTTCTTTTAAATTTCAGGCGTTCTAAAATCAATCCTGCATTTCCAGCATTGATCCATTGGATATCAATGCCTGTTTCTTTTTTAAAAAGCTCTGCTATGGGTGGCCCAGCCCCCCAGCTTTGTAAAAACGAAGAGTAGGTCATGATTCTTAAAGCTTGATCATCAATGTTTTCTTTTTTTTCAAAAAAAATTTCAGGCAAAAAAAGAAGAAATAATGTTGTCACTATGGCTAAAGAATAAGAAATCAAAGATTTATAATTCATTCTTTACCAGAGCAATCCACGTCGACTCTTGAAGAAGTAATAATCTAAACCCAAACAACGACCGGCGCTGATCAAAAAGAAGAGGAGATGGATATAAAGCAAATAAATTTGACCCGCACCAACCACCACTTCAAAATAAAGAAAAATGTGAAGAGATAAAAACACCCCTAAAAGACTGGTCACTCTGACTCCCAGACCCAGAATGTAAGATAGACCAATAAGGGCCTCCACACTCAGTAAGACGTAGGTCATAACCAGCCATTGGGACTGAATCAAACTTTTAAAGAGTTCAAAATATATTCCAGAGGATAAAACTTCAGACTCACTGAGATTGAGTTGCTCGCTAATATAAGCGTGCTCAAGATAACCTTTTTGCAAGCGCGCACTCAAAAGTGATAGGTATTGGTAGCCAACGACAATGCGAATGATGGCAATGGGCCACATATGGCCTACATATTTTATGCTTT
>CAYMBT010000137.1:0-7558 GCA_964388755.1 uncultured Pseudobdellovibrionaceae bacterium
CGCTTGATCCAAAGTCACGTCTTCGGGATTAAGTCCCTGGGGAAGAGTGGTTCTTTTAGGTTTAGAGTTTTCATCACTGGCATCGCCCAGCTGAACATAGGGTCCATAACGACCTGTCAAAACATAAATAGGCTCTTTGGTTTTAGGATCAGTCCCAAGGGCATCTGCCCCTTTAATTTTTTGGTCGATCAGTTTATCGCAATCATTACGAGTGATGTCGGCTGGCGCTTGGGATTCTGGAAGCGAAGCACACTGCTCACCCTCTGGAGTTTTACGACATACGTAAGCCCCAAATCGACCCACACGAAAACTCAGATCAGGAAGGGCTGTGAATTCAATTTGTCTAGCCTGTTCGGGATCAATTTTCTTTTCTTGTTTTTCGATCTGATTTTTAAGTCCCTGATCGCCAAAATAAACTGTCTTTAAAAATTCATTGGAGTTCAGATCACCACTGGCAATATCATCCAAACGATTTTCCATTTCTGTGGTGAAACCAAGATCAACATAAGTTGAAAGATGCTGCTCTAAAAGTCTTGATACAATCATTGCCGTAAAACTTGGGACAAGGGCATTACCTTGTTTATGAACATAGCCACGATCAATAATCGTACTGATAATAGAAGCGTATGTGGATGGACGGCCAATGCCCTCTTTTTCCATCATCTGTACAAGGCTGGCTTCCGTGTAGCGAGCTGGTGGTTTGGTCTCATGCTCTTTTGTTTCAGCAGATAGGCAGTTGATTTTGTCACCTTGAACCATCTTTGGAAGAATGGTGCTGCTCTCTTCGCCCTCTTCATTTTCATCGTCACGTCCTTCGACGTAAACTTTTAAAAATCCCGGAAACTCGATGGACTGACCTGACGCCGAGTAAATGGCATCACCCGAAGTGATTTTAACATGGACTTGTTTCAGTTGAGCATTAGGAAGTTGGGACGCGATGGTTCGCTTCCAGATCAGTTCGTAAAGACTTAAATTTACACCACGAAGGCCTGTTTCTTCAGGTGGGATCATTTCAGTACCTGATGGGCGAATAGCTTCATGGGCCTCTTGGGCTCCTTTAGCAGTCTTACCTTTGTAAGTTCTTGGCTCATCGGTCAGATAGTCTTTACCAAACATTTTTTGGATACGCATTCTAGCCGCATCAATGGCTTGGGTGGATAGAGAATTGGAATCCGTTCTCATGTATGTGATATGACCTTGTTCATAAAGTTTTTGCGCCACCTGCATGGTCTCTTTAGCACTAAGCCCTAATTTTCTATTGGCCTCTTGCTGAAGGGTGGATGTGATAAATGGGGGTGCCGGTTTTCTAGTCACTGGTTTTTCTTCAACACTTTGAACAATCCATGGCGATTTAAGCGACTCTTGTTTTATTTTCTCAGCCAATTCTTTATTGAGAGAAAGGGTGTCTGTTTTTTTATTTTGAAAAAGTTGGCCCGTATCTGGATCAAAATCTTTACCCGTAGCAATCCTTTGTCCTTGATAACTGGTCAAACGAGATTCAAATTTTTTATCAGTTTTTGCCGTCTGTGCGTAGACTCCCCAATAATGGGAGTTTTTAAATTTAAGACGCTGAACTTCTTTTTCTGAAATCAGTTTTACAGCCACCGATTGAACGCGCCCGGCTGATAAACCATAGGCCACTTTCTTCCAGAGAAGAGGGGAAATGGTATAGCCCACAAGACGATCTAAAATTCGCCGAGCCTCCTGGGCACGGACAAGATTCATATCAATTTCACGAAATTCTTCTAGAGCTTTTTTAATGGCCGGCTTTGTGATCTCGTGAAAGACCATGCGCTTAGTTTTGACACTGGGTTTTAAAACTTCAACCAAATGCCAGCTGATACTTTCTCCCTCGCGATCTTCATCCGTCGCGAGAATCAGTTCGTCAGCATCTTTCAACCAATTTTTAAGATCTTTAACAACTTTGACTTTATTTTTTGGAATACAATAAATCGGATCAAAATCATGATCCACATCCACACCCAGGCGCGACCATTCTTGTTTTTTATATTTATCAGGAATATCTTTAGCCGATTGGGGCAGATCTCTGATGTGGCCCATGCAGGATTCCACTTTATACTCGGGACCTAAAAACTTCTTAATTGTTTTAGCTTTTGTCGGTGACTCAACGATGACTAACTTCATACTGGCGCTGTCCTTATATAATGGGCTCTTACGTTAAAACAATGAAACCTAAATGAACATGGTGCAACTTTATTTTATAACGCATTATGTTTAGGATCAAATAACTCAAAGAGATATTTAATGAAAAACAATGTTGAAAGCTAGACCATTACACTTCAATCCCATGCTCAAGGCCAAAGTAAAATGAAATCCATAAACAACTTTAACAAAAAAATAAAAATCATCTTTACCGACATTGATGACACTTTAACCACCGATGGCCTTCTGACTGCAAAAGCCTATGACATGCTATGGAAGCTCTCTGAGGCTGGAATTCAAATTGTTCCAGTCACCGGACGTCCAGCGGGTTGGTGCGAGATGATCGCGCGCTTTTGGCCCGTTCTTGCCGTCGTCGGAGAAAATGGTGCCTTTTATTTTCAATATCATAAACAAAAAATGAAACGCTTTTTTCTCATCGACGAAAAGCAAAGAAAAGAAAATCAATCAAAGCTTAAAGCTATTGAAGATGAAGTTTTAAAAACTGTGAAAGGCTCTGCTGTTTCATCGGATCAATTCACCCGTCTTTTTGATCTCGCCATCGATTTTTGCGAGGATGTACCAAAGCTTGATAAAACTGAGGTGCAAAAAATCGTATCTATTTTTGAAAAACATGGGGCTACGGCCAAAATCAGTTCTATTCATGTGAATGGTTGGTTTGGTGATTACGATAAAAAAACCATGTGTGAAATGTTTTATAAAAACTTTTTTGGACTGAGTCTCATCGACCATCTCGATGACTGCGCCTTTATTGGCGATTCGCCCAATGATGAGCCGCTTTTTAAGTTCTTTAAAAACTCAATCGCTGTCGCCAATATTCTTGATTTTAAAGATCAACTTCAGTCCAAACCCCAATATGTCACAACAAAAAAAGCCGGAGACGGCTTCGTTGAGTTTGGCGAACATGTTCTAAAGCTTTTCAAATAGTCTTAGACATGGACTACAATTAAATTCTTCATCAAATTCTGAAATTAAATTCTTGAGATTGCTGACACCTTAAAAAAATACGGCCCTTGTATGATCTGGGACTAGAGTTGCCATAAAAATGTAAAATCAAAAAAACCTAAAGAATTACTTCTTTAGGTTTTGTAAGGCTGCAAATGGATTGTTAAATGGTTGTGATGGACGTCTGGGCTTATCTTGGCCTCGTGGTTTTTGACCACCTTCTCCGCGATCAGGGCGACGATCATTTTTTCGTCCCTCTTTACGTTCAGGGCGTCCACCGGCCGCTTGTGGTCTTGATCCCGCACGACGCTCACCACCACCCTCTTTACGAGCAGCTGCAGGCTTTTCGCTTCGACGGGGGCGATCACCCGCTTCTTTTTTGGCAAGCTTTGGTCTTGGAGCAGGTTTTGCGTTCTCACCAAACTTCATAGACAAAGAAATTTGATTTTTTTCTTTATCAACGGATTTAATTTGAACTTGGATCTGATCTCCAGGAGAAAGCATTTTCTGTGGATCATTAACAAATTGATTGGCGATTTCAGAGATATGAACCAAACCATCCTGATGAACACCAATATCAACAAAGGCACCAAAGTTAGTCACATTTGAAACAATACCATTACAAATCATACCCTCTTTAAGATCGCTGACCGTAAAAATATCTTGGCGAAATTGAAAAACTTTAAATGGATCACGAGGGTCGCGACCCGGTTTTTTAAGTTCGTTCACAATGTCATCAAAAGTAAATTCACCAATGAGCTTGGTCCATTTTTCCCGCAAAGCAGTAAGCTTTGAGACTCCATCACCAAAAAGACTTGAAACACTTTCGCCAAGCTCTTTAGCCATATCACGAACAGCGGTGTAACGCTCAGGATGCACACCGGTAGAATCCAGTGGAACCTCTCCGCCAACAACTCTTAAGAAGCCAACAGCCTGTTCGTAAGACTTAGAATTAAAGCTTGGGACATTCATCAGATCATCTCTGCGTTTAAAGAGACCCTTTTCTTTTCTGAACTTAACAATGTTGGTGGCAATGCTTGGGCCAATTCCAGCCACATGTCTTAAAAGATGCTCAGATGCAGTATTCACATCCACACCCACATAATTCACGCAATCTTCAACTACAGAATCGAGCCTTTTTTGCAAAGTGGTTTGCGAAACATCATGCTGATACTGACCGACACCAATACTTTTGGGTTCAATCTTTACGAGCTCTGCCAGCGGGTCTTGTAAACGTCTGGCAATTGAAATGGCACCTCGAACAGTGAGATCAAGATCTGGAAATTCTTCGCGAGCCACATCGGATGCCGAATAAACACTGGCTCCCGCTTCGTTGATCAAAACGATGGGGATATTTTTATCAAGATCTTTTAAAATTTTACGGATAAAAACTTCGGTCTCTCGCCCACCGGTTCCATTACCAATAGCAATGGCATCGATTTCGATTTGCTTAAGAACCTCTGAAAATAAGGCTTTGGCATTGTCTTCGGCTTTATCACCTTGGGTTTTAATCACGGTATGAGAAATAAACTGACCCTTTTTATCAACCAGAGCAATTTTTGAACCTGTTCTTAATCCCGGATCAATTCCTAAAACACAGCGTGAGCCAAAAGGAGACGCCAACAAAAGTTTTTTGACGTTTTCAGCAAAAACTTCAATAGCAAAAATGTCGGCGGCGTCTTTGAGTTTTTTATGAACTTCGTTTTCTATGGATGGAACCACGTGGATCGTCAGTGCTGATTTTGCACATGAATCTAAAAAGGATTTAACCGCTAGAACATTGTTAGGACATGTAAAGTGTTCGAAGTCTTTGAGTAAAGATTCTTCATCCGGAGTTTTAATGGTGACAGCAAGTTCGCCCTCTTTCCAGCCCCGTCTCATGGCCAAATAACGATGGGAGTTCTTTTTTTCTAAAAGAGAGACGACTTTTTCGCTGTGAGCAAAATAGGTTTCAAATTTTGATTTAGGTTTAACACTCTTACCAGGCTTGGATTCGACAATACCTTTTTCAAAATAGCTGCTTCTGACTTTCTCGCGAAGAATGGGATCGTTAGAAACTTTTTCGATTATAATATTTTGCGCCCCTCGAAGAACTTCATCGTAAGTCACAAACTTAGCGGCAGGATTAATAAATTCTTTGGCTTTAACTTCAATAGTGACGTCGGTTGTGACCTCACCTTGACCGATGGCCCATATCCAATCGGCTAATGGTCCAATGCCAGCATCGCGAGCCATGGTGGCTTTGGTTTTCTTTTTCTTTTTGTAAGGTCTGTAAAGTTCTTCGACTTCTGACAAGTCCCAGCAGGTTTGAATTCTTTTTTTCAGTTCAGGTGTCAGGTTACCTTGTTCGTTAATTTCTGCGAGAACAAATTCTTTTCTTTTGATCAGCTCTTTGTATTCAACATCAAGCTCGATCACATCACGAATTTGAACTTCGTTAAGGTTTCCTGTTTTTTCTTTGCGATAGCGCGCGATAAACGGAACGGTTGCACCCTCTGTTGTCAGCTCAATAACAGCTTTAGCTGACTTCCATGGGATGTTGGGTTGTCTTTCACTTAAAAATATCTCTAACGTTTTTTGTTCCATATTCCTCGACTCACTTAAAAGAGCATTTTTACGCAATTTTACCGGCGATTTCCAGTCTAACACTGTCAAAATAGACGGAATAATAGGACTATTGTGCGCAACGTTAGTATTTTGCTGACAGAACCCCTCTTTTTTCTTTCACCGCAGGGTGAAATACTCTACAAAAGATTATGCTCTTTAATAAACAACTCCATATTCAAGATTTGCTTGATTTTTGTCCTGAACTCATCACTGACGTCATTGGCTCACAGAAATCACAAATTAAAGCTTTTACTGACCTTAAAAATCCCACAGAACAGAGTTTTGTTTTTATTAACCATCCTCAATTTCTGCCTTTGACTGATCATCCAAACATTGTCTGCGTGTTGGCACCCACTTTTTTAAAAGATCGAGTGGCTTTGGAACCCAACAATAAAACTTGGATTTTTTCTAAGAACGTCGATCTATTAGCCCTTAAAATTAAAAAAGAATTTGTGTTTAATACTCCTTTTCGCCCCACTTTACAGGGGCAACATCCAACGGCCATTATCGACAAAACTTCTCAGATCGCAAAAAACGTGGTTATTGCACCTTATGCCGTCATAGGTAGAAACGTACAGATTGGTGAGGGTTCTTTTATTGGGGCCCATACCGTTATCGAAGAGAATGTTGTGATTAAAAATAATGTCACAATCCACCCGTTTGTTTACATTGGACACTCTTCAATCATTGGCAATGATTGTGAAATTAAATCACACGCTGTGATAGGATCTGAAGGCTTTGGCTATGCCCATGATCATCTTGGTCAACACTACCGTATTCCACACACTGGACGGGTCATCCTTAATGACAAAGTCCATGTGGGCGCAGGCACTGCGATTGATCGCGGAACTTTAAATGATTCAATCATCGGCGAAGGAACAAAAATTGATAATCAATGCCATTTGGCCCATAACACAGTTGTTGGTAAGCACGGACTAATCACTGCACAATTTGTGGCAGCGGGTTCAAGTACCATTGGCGATCATTTTGTCTGTGGTGGCAAAACGGCCGTAACTGGACATATCGAAATTACTGATCATGTTAATGTGGCTGGTCTTTCTGCAATCTCTAATGATGTTTTAAAGCCGGGACATTACGGCGGTTATCCTTTGCAGCCTATTAAAGATTACCTTAAAGTTAAGGCCTCAAGTGTTCATGTACCCATATTAAGAAAACAAATGAATCGTGTTTTAAGAAAACTCTTTCCCGAGGATTTTTAAAGAACTCTCTACCGGCGTGTTCGTAGCAAAAGTCTGCGGTGTGTTGAATTGGTTTAATAATAATTTTTCAAAACACTTGGACTTTTTATTGGGGTGCCCAATTTTGCTCATATGAACAAAGTCTTTTCACCTATAAATTTTGTAAGCTTGTAACTGAATGACATAACTGGTTCTTTCGCCTTTGGGCTCAAAATTGGCCGCAATTTGTTTAGTCATACGGCTCTGAAACAAATTCATGAGAACAGAAATAATCTCGAAACCCAGGGATCTTGTGTTAATTTTCTGCCATTGCTTTTAACTTTAATTTTATCAACAAAGGAGAACTTAAAAATGAAAGCCTTATTAATGATTCCGATTATGGCCTTTTCTTTTGCGGCCCAATCGAAGAGTCAGCCCCTTGATAAACATTGTTCGCAGAATGGGATTTCTGCAATAGAAGCCATCAACCAACTTAATGGTGGTGAAACTAAAGATCTGCAAAACCAACTCATCTCTAAGCTGAATAAGGACAGCGAAATCATTGTAACGGCGGTGAATTTTGAAAACTTCATGAGCTACGAGGCCATTGTATCTTTAGCCGGTGGCCCCTGTCGTGTAGTGAGTGT
>CAYMBT010000138.1:0-7546 GCA_964388755.1 uncultured Pseudobdellovibrionaceae bacterium
CAGACACCACAAAGACATTGGGTGGCGACTCAATGATCCGTAGTGTAGAGATGCGGATGCGATCCCTGATTCAATCGGGATCTTATAGCACAGGTGCTGGGATCAACCGTATTGCCCAACTCGGGGTTGAATACAACAGAAACGGAACGCTGGAATTTGACAAAGAAAAATTTAATAAGGTTTTACAAACAGATCCCAAAGGCGTTGTTCAGTTTTTAAGAGGCGACGGTAGCCGAGGTTCAGGCTTCATATCTAAAGTTAAAGAAGTCATACAGGGCTCGGTCAATGGCAGTTTTGGTCTTATATCTAATCGAAAAAATGGCTTACAAACTCAAGTCAAAAGAATCGATCAAAATATTGATAATAAAGAAAGAATGTTGGCGCAAAAAGAAGTTCAACTTAGAAATAAGTTTTCAAAATTAGAAGAACAAATGGGTCGATTAAAATCACAAGGTAGTGCGGCTTCGGCCATTGGATCCAGCACTATTAACTTTGGACAGTAGGGTAGGGATAGTGAGTGAGCCACAATAAGTATAAAAAAACATCGGTCGAAAGTGCCAGTCGCGAAAAGCTTCTTCTTATGCTTTACGAGGGTGCGATAAAGTTTAATAAAAAAGCCATCATCGCTTGTGAAAGCAAAGATATTGCTGGTCGATGTGAAAATATCACAAAAACTTACGATATTATTTTAGAACTCATGAACACACTTGATTTTAAAATCGGTGGCGACGTGGCCGTCAATCTCGAGCAACTTTATATGTATATGACTGATGAACTCACTCGCGCCAATCTCACAGGAAAAGTGGATCATCTTAAAAATGTTTTAAAAATACTAGAAACACTCTACATCGGCTGGAAAGAAGCCGTAGAGATCATCAAAAGAAAAGAAGTTAAGGGAGCATAGGGGGCAGCATGAGCAAGGTCATAGAGTTACTTAAAGAGAAAAATTACTACTTGGAACGCTTTTTAGAAGAATCACGTAAAGAAAGATGTCGTTTCAAGGCCCGTCATTTTGAAAACCTGGATACACTCTATCAAAAAAGAGAGCAGATTCTTCATAATATCAAAAGTATTGATGATCGTCTGAATAAACATTGCGAGGCAGACAATCCAGAATTCTTGAATCCTCCCAAAAAATCAGAGATCAGCCAAATGCTGGATATGATTAAACTCAATGTCCGATCGATTATGGAAGAGGATCTTCAGATCATTTCTTATATTGAAAACGAGAGATCAAAAATCATTAAAGAAATCTCACAAACCAGAGAGGGCCGAAAAGCTCTGAATGGTTATAAAAGTCTATAATTGGGTGGCAGAGATTTAAAAGGCTCTGTCGTAAGCAGAAGATTTTTTTTATCATCCGCCCTTGCGTACTCTAATGACTGACCCTCATTAGAGTCGATTAGTCCTTTGTCTCGTCGTACATCTCAAATCATTTATTATTCTCAATTTTTAAAGTCCGAAACAAAAGTCAAAACCATGACGTCCGAAAAGAAAAAAATTGGCAGTGGATTGAGAATCAAAGTCTAGTCCAACTCCCTCTAAGCGTAATCATTTTTAACTGAGCCAATTCATCTTTTGGCATTAGCCTTGCTTTAATGATGAGTGTCAAACAGGTGAGGTCTTAATGGATATGAATACGACGTCGGGATTTTCTTTTAGTCCCCTAGACATACAGTCAGAAGCTTTTATTAACCGTCTTAAAAAAATTATGGGGGATCAAAAAATCTCACAAGTTGTTGAGCAAATTGATCTGAATTATCAAAGCTATAAAAATAACACCTCATTTTTAATGTTGGCGTCTCAGGCCTTTAAAAAAAATGAAGATCTTCGTAACGAGTATAAAGTTCTCAAGCAGTGGGTAGAAGTTGATCCTTCAGCACAAGCCCAAACCCAGCTGGCAGAATGTCTTTTTAAAATGAATGATTTCCCCAATGCCCTTAAAATTCTTCACCATGTTCTCGATGATATCGATCCTAAAGACCCTATCCTTTTTGATGTTTATAAAACCATGGGAAATATTTATTTGAAGTGTGGAGATATCGACGCTGCTGAAGAAAAATACAATCAAGCCAACGCCATTGATTCGACCAATGAAAATTTGATGGTCAACTATGGAGTCCTTGCCATTCAGAAGTCTGATTATATTGAAGCCAAACAAAGATTTGCAGCCGTTATACAGCAAAACGGGGCCTGTGATTTAGCATGGGTGGGTCTAGCGTTGATCCATAGACACTTCGGCGATATGGATTTGTCGCGAGCATGTTTGCTTCGTGCCATTGATGAAAATCCATATAACAAAGTGGCCATTAGCCATTTCTATCAGTGGTCAATCCAAGATGGTTTTGATCCCAGTAGCGATATTGTTTCCCATTATATGGAGAGATATCCCCATGATGATGAGATGGAGAAGCTGACTCGCAGCTTACACCAATAAATGATCAACATTATTCCTGAAGTTCATCTTTTTGTATGCCTTGATCCTCGGTTATCGCCGGGGCCCTTTTTACAAGCGCTTGATATGATCCGTTGTCAAAATTGGCAAAGCGAATTGATTCTTCTTTGCGATTCAAGTTGGAAGCCTTTCATGGGACCAGAGCAGGCCGTGATCTACCTTGATAAAAAAGATTTTTATCAAATTGTTGATGGTAAAAATTCGCAGATCAATAATCAATTTTTAGAACAATTTCTTCAGCAGCTTGATACCTTTGAATTAACTCAAGTGACCCAGGTGGGTCATTTGGCCTGGGCAAGATGGATAAGTTCGTATCTTGATCAGATTGAAGGTAAAAAATATAATTCAATTGCCATTGACGGAGACAAAGTCTCCTCTGTTGATCTTCTTAATCAATTGGCCAGTGAACTTAAACTGGATTTATCGGCTCCAGTACTTGCCACACCGGCGACGGCTGAAGTATTTGTTGACCCTTACGTTAAGAATGAGTTCTCTCCTGATTTTTTAAGAATGATGACGACCAAAGATCAAAGCTTACCGGATTGGGTCACAGTCCTTTATCATCCTCAGGATGAGAAAAAAATGAAAAAGCTTGGTCTTTCAAACAATTCAATGGAATTGTCAGATGCCAAAGTTCATATTCAAAATCAAAATGTCCTTTGCTTTTCTGATCAGTCCACGTTTGCCTGTTGCTCTCGTTCGTATAATGTTGCGCTCTTTAATACAGATTCTGATAACTCTCTTTTTACCCACGGTGACTTAAGTCTGAAGTCCCAAGAAACACTGTATTGGTCAGAGTTGTTTTCGATTCTCACTTATTGGAAGTCCGGCCGTCTTAAAGAGCTTGCTTTTCAGTGGCTTAAAAAAGGCATCGAAATTGAAACTATAGAGCTGAATCATAATCGATTGATGAAAAGAAATTTAATCAATTACTCGACAGATCTTTTTTGCTGTCACTCGCTTCTTGATCAGTTTAAATCACTGAGTGAAAAAGATAAAAAATATGGTTTGCCTGCGAGTATCAAAACTTTGAGGCAAAATATGCAAAATGATCCTTACTCATTGTCGTATTCACTCAAGCTTCTTATTTTGATCACCGAACGCATGTTGGCTTCTGCCGCTTGTGGAGAAAGACTCTTTCAGCGTTTAGGGAGCGATTACCATCGCATCATCATTGGCGAAGCCTTGGTCGAGGGTCTTTTTGAAGGTTTGATGAAAAATCAAAATCATTTGTCGATACCTAATGAACTCAGGTCTTTTTTACAATTCATGATCCAGGTTGATTTTGTCAATGACGAATGGGTTGAACGCCAAAGTCTTAAGCAAGTTGGGTAGTAAAAGTTAAAAAAAAATATTAAACAATAAAGTCACTTGAGTTCTATTGACTATTTAAAGGGCTAAAATGAAAACACTTCATGTAACACCACAGCTTTATCCACAAAATTTTAAAAAATGTAAAAATTTAGGTCAGCTGATCGCCATCTTTGAGAAACAAGGTGAAAACGATGATCTTTATATTGTAAAAATTAATGTCAATGGCAGTGTGATCGATCGTGATGAAGAAGCATTACTTGAAACGCTCTCTATTAACGAGATTAAAGAATTAACACTTCACTATTCAACACTTAATGAGATGATCAATCAGTTGTTTGTTGATTTGATACGAATGATTCAAAATACCCAAATCAAAGCGATTAGCTTTGCTCAGGACTTTCGCAAAAATCAAAAAATTGATGAAGATAAAGTTAAGTTCTCTTTAATTCAGTGTCGATCGGTCATAGAAAGCTTAGAGGAAATTTTTTCTATGCACGTGAATGGTCTTTTTAGACTCAGACACCCCTCTCTCTGGAGACAAGCCGAGCAAGAAATGACAAACATCTTGCAGTGCATCTTTCAAGGTATGGGTTGGGGTAAGGCGACTTTCATTGCCGATCTTATGGAGTACGATCTCACTGATGCTCTCGATGTGTGGGATGAACTTCTTGAAAAAGAATTACTGGACAATCCCCAGCTCTCGGGCATTTTTCAATTGAAAAGCCCGCAGCAAAAAAGTGATAATGGGGTTGATGTATGATGTTTCTGAAAACATATCAAAACCTGACCTTGTCATATTAGGTCCTGATGCCCTCTCTCAGTCATTAGACTTTGAGTGGCTGATTGCAGTTAAAGATCAGTTTAATGTCCAACAGATCAATACCAATCCTCTTGCTTTACAAAACTTACCTGACTCATCTCTTTGGGTCGCTTTATTTTCAGAAGACGATTTTTCTACAAAGTTTGATTTTCTTAATCAGCATAAAAGCCAACACAAAACTTTAATCGTTGCTTCAGAGAATCTGACATCCGAACAGATCACACAAATGATTAACAATCTTGAAGTCTTTTGTTTTGTAGAAAACAAAAATAATATGAACCGACATATTCAAGAAGCGGCTTTGCATCACAAACAAAAAGAACTTTTTTTTGAAAAGCTAGGGCAAGTTAAAAAACAAAATCAAAAATTAGAATTGCTGAACCAAAACCTTGAAAACTTAGTCCATGAGCGAACCAAAAAAGAATTTGTCTCGAGCCAGCAAACTGAGAGCTCGCTCAAAGATATGCAGTCCTTGTTGTCATTTATAAAGCTGATCTCTTTTGCAGACACAATCGAAGACCTTATGAATGAAGTTCGTGTTGAGTACAAAAAGTTTCATGGCATAATGCCACCCGTTCTTTTACTGACTTCGCAAAAAAATCAAATTGATTTTTTTTACTTTCAAGGCAAGCAATTTACTCAGAAGGTGTACTTAGATCATACTAAAGTTGATGATATTCAGTCTCTGAGTGAAACCGATTTAAGATCCCATCTGAGTAATATTTTTGGTCGCCCTTTTGGTTCGATCAGTTTATTTAATCTTGAATTTCAATCTGACGAGCTTAAGCCTTTCGTGTCTAAAATGATCTTTGAACACTCTTTGAGTGTTAAAAATAAGACTGACTTTTTACAATCCTTTGATGAACGCTGGCCAATCATCACCCGAGCCTTAGAGAATATATTACTCAAAGAAAGTTTACAAAACTCAGCAAAACAGTGGTCGAAAACTTTTAATCAGATCAAAGATCCAATTTTAATAATCAACGCCAATTATCAAATGACACTTTCAAATAGTGATCTTCATCGCAATAAAAGTGAGCCTTGCTATAAAGCTTTTGCTGATTCTAGTGGGCCTTGTAACGGTTGTCCTGTGCAAAAAACATTTGAAAGTGGAGAGCCTCAGTTTTCTGATATTCATATTAAGGGACATTTTTTTAAAGTTCACTCTTATCCTATCCGACTTCACGAAGGCACAACTGTAACCCATGTGATTAACCAGTACGTTGATACGACGGCGTCCATGAATTTACGCAGCAAAGTCATTCAAAGCGAAAAGATGGCTGCCGTCGGGCTTTTAGCCGGTAACATTGCTCACGAGCTTAATAACCCTCTGACAGGAATTTATTCTCTCTCCGAGCTTCTACTCGATGAGCTGGATTCATCAACCAATACATTTAAGGACCTTTTTGAGGTCAAAGAAGCTGCGGCAAGATGTCAGCGGATTATTAAAGATCTTCTGGATTTTTCTTCTGTGGGGGCTGATTCAAAGACCAAAAAAATTGATATCAATGAAATGGTTTCAAAAACCCTGCCTTTGCTGAAGATGGCCATGAGAAGTTTGAATTCAGAGCTCATTCTTCACCCCCAACCGCTCTGGGTTGAGTGTAATCCCCAGCTTTTACAGCAAGTGATCTTTAATTTGGTCAATAATGCTTGCCAAGCCATGGGAGAAGGCGGCAAGCTCACCGTCTTAACCGCGCAAGCCAATGATAACGTTGAAATCATTGTCCGTGACACTGGATCTGGTATTCCAGAAGATATTAAAGCTTTTATTTTTGACCCGTTTTTTACTACAAAAGAAGAGGGCAAAGGGACGGGCTTAGGCTTAAGTATGTCACAATCAGTGATTGAGCGTTATGGTGGTTCTTTGCGGCTGAATGAGAACTATAGTGATGGTACAGAATTTATAATCAATCTTCCCATGGTGAAATGATGAAAATATTAATAATCGATGATGAACCTTTAGTGAGAAGATCTTTAGAAAAAGTTTTTCAAAAAGCAGGACACGAAGTTTCAACCGCTGCCGATGGAACCGCAGGCGTTGATATGTGGCAGAAAATCAAACCCGACGGCGTGGTGATAGATATTTTAATGCCAGGTCTCACAGGTCCTGAAGTGATTGCTGAAGTCAAACCCCCTCAACAAACCGCCGTTGTTTTAATATCTGCTTTCTCGGGCGAGTATAACCCCGAGGCCATTAAAAATTTAGGGGCTGATCTTTTTATCGAAAAACCTTTTGAAGATATCCAAAAAATTGTGACAAGTGTGACTAGCATTTGGGAGATGAAGAAGTCTTGAGAGTCATTGCAGGCAAATACGGTGGACGAAAATTAACTAGTTTTAAGGCGGATCATATACGGCCCACCACCGATCGAATCAAAGAATCCATTTTTAATCGCCTCCAATTTCAAATTGAAGGAGCCCTCGTTCTGGATCTTTTTTCAGGCACCGGCAATCTCGCCATAGAGGCCCTTTCTCGGGGTGCAGAAAAGGTGACAGCCATTGAAGCTCATCCCCAATCGGTGATGATTATAAAAAAAAATAAAGCACTTTTAGGAATCGGCAAAGAACTTGAATGCATAACCAAGGATGTTTTTAAATTTTTAAAAACCTGTGATGTGTCTTATCCCATCATATTGGTTGACCCACCATTTACCGCTCAAATAGCCCACGACGTATTGTTAGCTCTTTCTCAGTCGGGGGCCGTTGCTCAAGGGACTGAAGTTTTTATAGAGTCGTCGGCAAAAGAACACACGGAAGACGAGTATCTGCCATTAAAAAGAGTCCTCCATAAAAGCTATGGAGATAAATTCTTATCTCAGTATGTTTTTTAATTAAATTTATCCTGCTTTTTTGCTAGTGTGACTTTATAAATTAATCACTCAAATGATTTAAAAAACTCTAAAGGAGCCGCCATGCTTTCAATGAAAATGAAAGAACTTAAACCATCTCCCACA
>CAYMBT010000139.1:0-7540 GCA_964388755.1 uncultured Pseudobdellovibrionaceae bacterium
AGCTTGAAATGGAAAACAAAAATCCAAAGAAAATCCAAATTTAAGAGACTAAGAATTACAAAAAATCGTGAATCCATTGGGACGACATTGATAGAGTTTTGGTTATGCAGTAGGTTGAGCTGTATTTTCACTTCGTTTTTTTGAAAAGGGGCCTATGGCTGGATTTATAATTGTTATTCTCATGTCATTATTGATTATCGGTTGTGGCGTTAAGGGTCGGCCTTTGCCGCCAGATACGCCGAGCGAGATTGGTATTGGGCGGCCTGTGTTTAAGGGTGTGGATCAAGAGCTGAATGGTTCTGTCAAAAAGAATTCCGAAGAAGATGAGAACTCTTCACGCAAAAAAAAGTCTGGGGAATAGTTTAGTTATGGCGTTTTCTTTTCAGAAGTATGTGGGTGCTGGGAATGATTTTATATTTGTTGGGGCCAGTGAGCTACCGACAGATCGGGCGCGCTCAGAGTGGGCTTCAAGGCTTTGTGATCGGAGTTTTGGGGTTGGGGCGGATGGGCTTGTGGTTTTTTCTGTGACCGAGCTGAAGACTTCGCAGTTTGCTTGGGACTTTTATAATAATGACGGATCTAAGGCTGAGATGTGTGGCAATGCGGCTCGCTGTGCGGCCCTTTACTGTAAGGATAATTATCAGGCTATTAAAAGTTATCTTTCTACAGTTATTGGCGTCGTTGAAGGACAGGTGCTTGATTCTGGCCTTACAGGTTCTCAAGTTGAAGTCAGTTGGACTCTTAAAAATGGGTCCATTGAGCAAAAAGAAATTCGATTAAAATCTGGCTCGGTTGTTAATGGATTTTTCGTGAATACTGGGGTTCCCCATTTTGTGATTACGGATACTGAATTTAAGCTATCAAAAGAAACTTGCCGAGAGATTCAGGATCATGAATTCTTTTCTCCTCAAAAAACAAATGTCACCTTGCTGGTTGAAAGCCAAAGTAACAGTGCCCATCGAACTAAAACTTTCGAACGGGGTGTTCAGGATTTTACATTGGCTTGTGGCACTGGTGTCATCGCTTCGGCCCTTGTTGTTCATCAAACTCAGCCTAAAGCAAGGCACGAGCTTCTGGCGCCGGGTGGACAACTTTTTGTTGAAGTGGATGGTTTAAATATAAAATTAATCGGACCTGCAAAAAAAGTTTTTACAGGTCAATTTAACTATTAAGGACTCTTTATGCTCAATGGTGTTTTTACGGCTCTTGTGACCCCTTTTAAAAACGGTGAAATCGATTTTTTATCACTTGAAAAATTAATTACTCAGCAACTTGAAGCTGGAATTCAAGGTTTTGTGGTTTGTGGTACAACCGGTGAAAGTGTGACCATGAGCGAAGAAGAGCAAATGAAAATTCTCTCTTTTGTCTGTGAAAAAAATCAGGGGCGCGCTAAAATTCTTTTTGGCTCCGGCTCAAACTCAACGTCAAAAACAATTTCAATGGGCAAAAAGGCTTGTGAATATCCCATCGACGGTCTGCTTGTTGTCGTGCCTTATTACAACAAGCCTCCACAAGAAGGGCTTATTGCCCACTTTAAAGCGGTCGCTGATGCGGCAGCCAAACCTATTATTTTATACAATGTTCCTGGTCGAACTATCACGGCTCTTGAGCCACAAAGTGTGATCACTTTATCAGAGCATCCCAATATCGCTGGAATTAAAGAAGCCAATGGGGATCTAGAAAATTTTAAAAAATATAAAGATCTTGTACCCAAAGATTTTTCTCTTTTCAGTGGCGACGATGAAAGTTGTGTTGATTTCTGTCTTATGGGCGGCCACGGCGTGATCAGCGTTTGCTCTCACGTCGCACCCCGCGAAATGGTGGGCTGGATTTCTCGCGCCCAAAAAGGTGACGAAAAAGTTTCAGCAGAATTTAAAGACCAACACCCATGGATCAAAAGTTTATATCTGACGTCAAACCCAATTCCAGTAAAAGCCGCCTTACATCTTAAAGGTATTCTATCAACCGATGAAATGCGTCTACCTCTGGTTCCCATGAATGAGACCTTAAAAAATCAAATGCTTGTCACCATGAAACAGTTCAAAGGACTTTTATGAAACTTAAAGTTTTTCTTTTCGGCGAAACCGGCCGCATGGGACAAGAGCTCACACAACTCATCAAAAACTCTGATGTCTTCGAATACGTTGGCGGCTTTTCGCGCGCAAAAAACGACGTTCAATTAAAAGTTAACCCAGACATCGTCATCGATTTCTCTCTCCCAGAGACCCAAGAAAAACTTTTGCAACTCATGACCAACCACCCCTGCGCCCTCGTCTCTGGCACCACCGGCTTAAACCCAACCCAAAAAGAAAACCTAAAAGCCCTCGGCAAAAACTCCCCCATCTTCTGGGCCGCCAACATGAGTTTTGGCGTCTACCTTCTCTGCCAACTCACCGAAAAACTAGCCCGCTACAAAAAATTCTACGACTACCGCATCGAAGAAACCCACCACATCCATAAAAAAGACCGCCCCAGCGGCACCGCACTTATCGTCGCGAGCGCCGCAGAAAAATCCCTCGGCCAAATCCCTGAAATCATTTCCCACAGAGAAGAAGAAGTCTTCGGCATTCACCACTTCATCGCCGAATCCAAAAACGAAAAACTCACCCTAAGCCATGAAGCCTTCAACCGAACCCTTTTCGCCCAAGGAGCCCTTGACGTCTCCCAATGGCTGATCACCCAGCCCAAAGGCTTCTACACCATGGACGACTTTTTTAAATCTATTTAATTTTATCTTTTTTAATTTGGGTTTCCTTGGGGAAATAACGTCAGCGAGCGCGGCAGTGCGTATCCGGGTTGCGGCACGCAGTGACGCAATCCGAAGACGCTCTGCGGCCGTTAGCGTTGTTATTTCCCCAAGGAAACCCAAATTAAAAAAAGATAAAATTAAATAGATTTAAAAAAGTTAACCATGACTTCGGGCGCATGGATCTAAATATCAACTCTTCATGGTCTTCATCAAGTTTCTACTCTGTTTTTCCGAAAAGCTTTAAAGAGGTTGATATGAAAAAAATGGCTGACATTATGGAAGAACTTGGCTTTAGGCCTGATGGGTCGGATGAAGTTAAAAAGGCGTTCATCAAGAATCTTATTAAACAGGCTCAGATTTCAGAGCGTCAAAAACAATTTTCAGGTGACAATGTGGTCGACAACTTACCATTAGCCGAAAATACAAAAGAACTGATTGCTTCCAATGAGCAGCTCAGTCTTTTTGATAAGAAAATTTCTTAACTGAGCTTTGTAAAAATTGAATATTGAATAAGGTTGTTCAAGGTGGGCAAATGCGTATTCCTTGATTTTGACTGGCTGAGATTCTCAATTAATATTGAACGCTGACCTTTTCTCCGCGACAAAGAGAGGAGAGGTAATCACCTGAGCCATGATTTTTGACTATGGTCATACAATCGATATCTTTAACTTCAATTGAGGTACCACCGGTTTGCATGGTTTCTGGGGCATCACTTTCTAAAAGCTGATTATAGATCTTTTCAGCAACTTTACCTTCAAAGTTCATTTTATCAAACTCAAGATCAATTCTACAGCTGTAAGAAGCAGAATCTTCAGAACCGCCGACAAGACAGTAAATGTTAGAAATGAGTAGGATCGCTTGGCCTAAATCATCTTTTTGTACGGTTACAACTTGCGCGATACTCTCAATAAGACTCTCTGCCTTATCGCCATCAATACGCCATTCATTAGCATAATCAGCAAGAGCGAGCGAGGAAGCCAAAACACAAAGTAAAATCGTTAAGCTTTTCATATTAATTTCTCCTTAAGACTTTTTTCTTAGGTGGAAAGTCTAAATATAAATTATGACTAAATCTTCATGTTTCAGTTTTTATGTAATAAAAACAACTATGGGGGAAACACAAAGCCCAATATGGAAAAATTTTTCAGCTTTTAAGAGGGGTTGAAACTCTTTCAAACATCAATTTTTATCTCAAAGAGCCCAAACTAGATATTCTATTTATTATTGGGCCAGAAAAATTTGGGTATTGATAAGGCTGATAATGTTGTGATCGCTAAAGACCAGGTCAGTGGCGAGGATCATGGGGTCATCGACACTTTCTATGACTATGGTTTTAAGGCCTGGCGAGAAGCCGCCCATCATAAAGCCAAAAGCGACCTCTTGTGTGGGATCGATGGGCTGGGCACTGGCATTAAAATAAATTATGTTTTCAGCTTTTTCTTCGACCATTTCGACGCGGTATTTTTCGGGGGATTCAATGAAACCGAAAATGATTCCATCACTCACGTCCAGGTTTTTAACTTCTGCTAGTTTCATTAAAACTTTGTCTCTAAGGAGTGGGATTTTTTGAACACTTTTTTGGCGCGAGATAAATGTACGTGCGGCTTTTTCTGATTCGTAAAAGTCTAGAATTCCGGCGTCGTTGCCTCCGCGGATGTTGATGTCGTGTGTATTTTGTTGGTTGCGCTGAATAACCTGGTAGCCATCAAAAAATCTGAGCTCCACTTCGTTGATGAGTTTTTCTGGAAAGAAGGGGTCATAAAAAGCAAGGTGCTTTTTCATTTCTGCAAGATCAGCATAAACGGGCGAGATTTTTCCTTGCTCAACAATGACGACTTTCTCGTCAATGATCTCTCCTTCTTTTTCGATTCTCAAAATATAGTCACCATCTTGTAAGCCCACAAAAGCAAACAAACCATTGCTGCTTGTTTGATTGAGCGATTGGGTCGGAAAACCGGCCTCAATAAAATAAAGTGGCTTTTCTTTTTCGAGCCGAACTCGATATCCAGAAGCATCACCGACACCTACGATATGTCCATAGATGGTGCCCTTATCTCTTTTGCTTCTTAGACCAATGTCAGAGAGGTAATCAAAAAAGGCGTCCACGTATTTGTTGTCAAAAAGTATAACGGTAGAAGTTTTTTTAGAATCAATAAGAAAGACAGAATCTTTGTATCCCTTTTTAGAAGCGATAGCGAGCGTTCGTGAATTCGACTTCTTCCAGCCGCGAAATGAAAACTCACCATTTTTATTGGTGGTACTACGATTGTTAAACGCATAAAGGTCCACATCGGCACCCTCGATGGTTTTCATTTTTTGCGAACCCAGGGATGCCACTTCAACAACTTTACCAGCCGTATTTAAATCAACAGGGTAAACGGGGATTTTTGCATTAATATTTGTTTTCGAAAGATGATACTCGCTTAAATCAATGCGTCCTTCACCAATCATTTCGTCGTACTGGTCATAAAGAGAAACTATAATTTCACCAACCAGTTCTGTAGGAGAAATTTCAAAACTGGCATCCTTAATATTAATCGATCCAACCATAAGTTCATAATCACTCACAACCCAGCTGATACCAATGCTTCCTACGAAAGCGAGGCCCTCTTTAAGTTCAATATCACCCTGAACTTTATAGGATTTTGGTTTTTCAATTTGATCGTTAAGCCCTAGACTCATCTGTTCTATGGCTCGGCTAGCTAAAAGTCCGTCTGTAGGACTTGGCACATGATCTTTCTGAGTTAATTCTTCATTGCTGTCTTTGAGTGTTTCTTTAACCGTTGGCTGAGGTCGATCGGCCGCTAAAATCGGTGTCGGGGCCTGAATTGCGCTGGGCTTTTCTTTTCTCACCATATTGGCCAGAGAGCCAAAGCTCATTTCTTGGTGATCAATTTTTAAATCTGAAAGATTATCTTTTTGAGCAGTCTCTTTAGGTGAAGGGCGAGAGGCATGAGCCATTTCTTGAAGTTGATTTTTAGAGTTTGAAGCCAAAACAATCTGTCCATCAAAATCTGAATTAAAAACAGGACTCATTCCTATTGGTGTCGCTTCAAAAACTTCAGTGGTTTTAATTTCAACCCTTGGTTCAGCGCGAGAGATTAAAAGAGTTTCTTTCTTTTCAGGCCGAGAAAAATCCCATTTCTTTTCACCAGCCATTAACATGGTTGACTCTTCACTTTCGCTGGCCCAAAGGTATTCGTCTTCAAGGGCCGCAAATGCTGGAGAGAAATTAGAAAATTCAATTTTTAAAGCTTGTGGATTTAAGGCGGTATTTACATTTTGGGATGTCATCGTCATAAAGGTGATTGAGGAAATTAAAAACACTAAGCTTAAACCCAGCTTATGAATTAAAAATCCAAAGAAATAATCCCAACGACTAACGATAAACACGAACCTTCCATGGCACAGTTATTAAAAAGTCTGATCCATATAAAAGACATTTGTTCACTTTTTGTAATCCTTAAATAAACGAACGTCTCGACCTTATATTTAGAGTGTATTTAGTAGGGACGAAAATCGTCAATCATATCTCTCTGTTCAGGACGGGAGGCGAGGTACTCGTTGATCTGGTCTAGGTAATACTGGGCTCGACCTTTATCATAAGTATCTAGACTGTAACCCGAAGAACCTCTCTTCTCTATACGATAAAGTACATGAATTCTATAAGGTCTTCGGTCACCTAAAATAACCATGATAACTTGGGCTCGTTGAGGCTTATTAGTGGCAGCAGCGTTAATATCTGTGCCAGGAACATGATAATTAGAATGAAAGGTTCGTAGATTTGCACTTTGCTTAAGTATCGAACCCTTCATTGAAAAATGAACGGCTTTGTTCAGTGTCTCCAGTGGACGGTTGATTTCTTCTGTTTGAACCCCGCGGAATGTGGATGCACATCCCGATAGAGTCAGGGTCATAAAACAGATGAAGGTCCAGAAAGAGATTTTATTAAACAAGGGCGTTAGCATCTTTCAAAAATTGTTGGATCCCTTTATCGGTCAAAGGATGTTGAGTAATCCCCTGCATGACTTTGTAGGGAACCGTCACTATATCGGCTCCAATTAAAGCTGACTCCAAAATGTGAACTGGGTGGCGAACACTGGCCACTAAAATTTCAGTTTGCATTTGATAATTTTGAAAAATGGTTTGAATTTGAGAAATCAGATCCATCCCTGGTGTTGAAATGTCATCAAGACGACCAACAAAGGGTGACACCATAACGGCTCCAGCTTTAGCGACCATGAGTGCTTGAAGCGGGCTAAACACCAAGGTGACGTTGGTTGGAATATTGTCGGCTTTAAGTCTGCGAACAGCAATAAGTCCTTCTTCACACATTGGAATTTTAACAACAACATTGTCGTGGATTTTTGCTAGCTCTAAGCCCTCTTTGTACATTTCATCAGAATTAAGACTAAGGACTTCGGCACTCACGGGACCAGAAACTTCTTTACAAATATCAGTAATAACGTCTTTGTTCGAGCGGCCAGTTTTAGCAACCAGAGTTGGATTCGTTGTTACACCGTCAACCCAGCCTCTTTTGTTGGCCTGTTTAATTTCTTCAATGTCCGCGGAATCGATAAAAAACTTCATGTAATCTCCTTTAAGATCGAAGTGACTCGAATAAAGTTGTTTATTACCCCATAAAAACAAGGTTGCCTAGAGCTGATTACCCCTTTTTTACGTTCAAAAAAGGGGTGAGCGGGTGAACTAACAATCGCGAATTGTTTATCGATGTTCTATGGATGCTTTAAGGTAATCACGGTTCATGCGAGCTATGTTCTCTAGAGAGAT
>CAYMBT010000140.1:0-7489 GCA_964388755.1 uncultured Pseudobdellovibrionaceae bacterium
AATACTGTTGATTTAGAACCACTTAGGACTTCTTCCAGATAATGCCATCAAAAAAATAATGGCTCATGGTCAGGGTAATTGACATTATATAAACCCATTTAAAGGGTAAAGAAACCGCTTGGGCCCAATGGGTTTCGTAAAAAATCCCAAGAAGTAGGCTCGCTAGGATAATGATAAGAATATAGTTTTTAAATCCACGATCCATCCATTTTTTTTTGTCTTGTTTTGAGAAATGATGGCTTGTGACGCCTATGTAATACCAACCGTGGCTCAGGCTACCCACTAAATAAACATAAAACCAATCCTGGGTGATCAACGGAATTGCGCACCACGTAATAAACAGCACAATATATTGTAAGTACTTACCTAGTAAGACTTGTTTTGTATGCAATAGATTTTTAGTTTCATTGGCAATAACCACGAGGACCGATGCACAGGCTGCCCCGATAAATACGAGGTGTAAGGCCTCTGGAATGTGAAGCCATTCAAAACTCCCACCACCTGGCGGCTCGTAACCTCTTGGGTCACTGAGCAAATACAAATTGATCAGCACTGGTGATAAAAGAGTCATTTTTTTATCGGTCTTATTTTGCGAATGGGGGGCATCACTCATTCTTAAAAGACCATAGATTTGTGAGTTATGGTGGTGAAAAGTCCATACTCCAAAAAGCCCAAGGAGTAGGGACCTTTCGTTTATAAACAAAGCGGCTACTGCAAAAAAAATAAAAAGAGGTGAAAACTTTAAAAGTCTTCGACCATTAAATTTTTGTGTCCCATAGACCATAAAAAAAGTGGATACCACATGGGGATAACTGATCAATAGAACGACAAAGCCAAAAGCTTCGTAAGTGTTTAAGTTTAATGATGATAGGGGACCTGAGATCACATAATAAAAAAACAAATTCATTATTGACCAGATCCCAAATAACCAAAGGTCGGCCTTTGGACTTAAGAGCCAGTAATATGAATAACTTTTTTCTTGAGATAATAAAGAGGGCGGCAAAAGATGAAGAGGGCTTTCTAAAGCTGTTTTTTTATCACTGATCAAGGGTTTAATTTTTTCGCCAAACATTCTTAATATAATATCATTAATTTATAAAGTTTGGCCTATAAGATCGAATTGTGAAACAAAGAAGATTTGCTTTTTTTAAGAATTATTGGCTCAAAAAAGCTCAATGAAGCTCTCAATCCAAGACTAAGGTTTTGTGCCTTAAGGTTCAAAAAGGGCTAACCAGGGTTCACCTGGGGCGTTGATCACGCTCGTTGTTCAAAGGGATGACTCAATGACCGTCATCTGGAGCTTGCCTAAAGCATTAGACTTATTAAGCTTTAGAATTTTTTTTAGTCATTGTTGCTATTGCTTCTTAACTCCACTATACAGATTTTAATTATTGGGAGGTCAATATGAAACTCATATCCTTAACTTTTACTATTTTACTTTTGCAAAGTTCATTGGCTTTTGGATCAGTATTAGAATGTCAGCCTGAAGATTCTAATTACTCAATTTCTTTTTATATAAAAAGCGCTGAAAACATACTTGAATCTGAAGTTTTTTTAGGTGATTTGTATGCTTCAGTGAACGATGATCCAGGTGATGTTCTTCATGATGGGATTAAAGTTTATAACGACTCACAACTTCTTTACACTCTTGCTCGTGGAGAAAGTGAGATCACAGGTGCAGAAACTTTATTTGCAGCGGTCATTGATCTTTCAAAATCTGATGATGGTCTTTTCTATGGGATCGCCTATCTTAAATCTAATATTGAATCCCAACTTCCTAGCGACAGTGAAGTGTTAGATCATCTTAAAGCCAATCTCAATAGCTCTGATAGTTCTGGTATCGTCAGTTGTGAGATTAAAGAATAGATAGAGAATATTTTTAATTAAAAAACCAAATTGATCGATGTTCAATTTGGTTCCAGATTTTAGTTTATTTGGTTAGGTTTTAGTACTGAGGATTGAAATGACTGAGCGGAAACTTACGGAAAACTAAATCCAAAATAAATTTATCACCAACTTTCACCCCATTTGCTTTTTCGTAAAGAATTCCTACTCTGAAATCTCTGGTTTTAGACATTGAGGAGTATCCGCAGTGGTTATCAATTTTCTTGGAATTAAACCAAGTCACTCCATCATTGGTCATTCTTAGAGTTAAATATCGTCTTTTTTCAGTGGAAGCACAGTTAGCAAAAAAGATATGTTTAGCTGTATACCTGAGCATACTACCTTGAGAGATTGGGTCTAAAAGCTGATTATCTGTTGACGGATCATTAAAATTATAACCACCATCTAAGCTTTGAGATAGGACCCTTCTTTTAAGGGCGTTAGGCTCTCTTGCATACTTGCCTTTCATTCTATCATTTCTTAGGATGCTTCCATTTTCTAGTTCTACTATGCTTGTCTCGCTTCCTAAGTCGCTCAGCTGGTTAGAAAGAAACCAGTTTTTACCACCATCGTCAGACAAAAAAGCACGTCGAGCTGCGGGGATAATAAGTCGGCCCTTATGGGGGCCTGTTTGTAACTGAATTCCAGCTCCAGGACCGACAAGATCCATTTTTGTTTTTGGAAACTGTAATTGTGTTGTTAAGTCCTTAATGTCAGTGAAAACTAAATCATTATTTAAAACTTTAACCTGAGTATAGAGAACTCTTCTATCGCCAAAACCAATTCTTTCTCTGTCATTGGCTGGTTCAAATTGCTTTTTATATCCTTTATTTGAGTTCATAAATAAATGGATTGTTTCAGTGGATTGGTCGACCACGGCAGTGGGGTTTCCACAAGTATCTTTATTGAGTTCACAAATTTTGATGGGTTTAGCGGTCCAAGTTCTACCATGGTCCAATGACATTTTTGCGACAACATTAATATCACCAGAGTCATTATTGTGACGGACCCTTTCTTCAGCAAAAGCAATCAGAATTTGACTTTTGTTGATCGTTACAAGAGATGGAATTCTATAGTAATACTGACCTTCTTGAGTTCCACTTTTAAAAACATAAGTATAATCACCAAATTGATCTGGAATCGTAAGGTTTTGAAAAAGAATGATATTGGTTAAAAAGAAAGCCGAGGCATACAAAAATCTTTTCATTGATCCCCCTATGAATGATCAAATCTTATTATAAGCCATCGTCTTTTTTTTTAAAATAATTGTTACGAAATGTCTCAATTCGATAGGGTTCTTAATTGAGCTTGCTTTTAAATCATGTATTTCTCGTCTGTTTTTCTAAAGTTTAATTCTTTAAATATATTTTAATGTTTGGCATTATTAAGAAGCTGTATTATTTGAAAACTACCCCTAGCTCCAAACATTTAAATGGATGACTTCTAATAAGGCCTGGTCGGGTTTTATAAGCGCGTCTTTCTCAGAATCAAACAATGTATTATAATTTTAGAGATGTTCGTTCAAGTTAGCCTGATCTCGGTCCAGCTCCTTTTTTTAATACTTATGCCTTTGACTCTCAAAGCTGAAGTCACAGATCAAGGAGTCATAGAGAGATCTCTTCGTCCACAAGCTCGACCTGAGAGCCCAATACCCAATATACGCCCCCGGGCCCGTCCTATGGGTAACAGAAATATTGTTGATATGAGTACACAAGCCATGACGCGAATTAATTTAACAGCGGATTATCGCCACATTGTTCCTGAGAGTGGCCTTTTAGCAGACCATTGTGTCGGAGAGGATCAGTACTTTAAAACAGACGGAACTTTAGGTAGCAAGGGGCAACTATTAAGGCGCGAGTTAGCTTCAGAGGCTGGAGCCCAGTCGACACCGATGCGTCACCTCTTCTTTAGAAATACCTATCCAGAAAATACAATCTGTCCTAATTTATCAAGCATGACGGATGACCAAAAACTCAATTATTGGATCTGGTATATGGCTAGCATTGCAGAAATGGAAAGCGATTGTGGTCGAAATAGTTATAACCCCAATGGTTCTGATGGTGTGGCCAGTGGTGAGTTTCAATTGAACGAAGATTGGGACAGTCGCAAATGGCGAGGATTAAACGATGCACGTCGAGAGGGCGGTGGCTGTAACGTGACCGGGCCAAAAGTAACACCACCGAGCTACGCTTATTCATCACCACCCCAACTATTAATGGCTAATATCGAAAACAATATTCCTTGTGCTGTGGAAATTTTAGCAGGCGGACTCTGCGGATTTTATAGCACAAACTCTGGAAGATGTTTGGATGAGACCCGACCACTGACCGGCTTAGGCTATTGGCAGGATATACGAAACGAAACTGGTGAAATTATGACTAATTTAAGGAGTTTTCCTTTATGCAACTAAAGTCTCTTGCGGTAATTCTAATTTTAGCTTTTCCATTTTTTGCACAAGCTCAAAATAGAGATCAATCCAAAAAAATAAAACAGTCTCAAACACAGACTCAAAAGAAAGTCTCATCCCAAAAAATTAAAAGATCACCAACTCAAGTTATGAACGAACTTTCTGATTTCGCCGGAGAATATGATCTTGAATCAGGTCAAACCCGCTATTGTCCACACGGCTTCTTTCGAATCGGTGAAGATTTTATTGTTATCGGAGCCAATATTAGAATCCCGGACATCAATAAAGGCGTCGTTGTTAGGCCTAAGAGCCCCCAGTCATCATGCTCTGTTCGAAGAGAGGCGACCCTGAACGGAAAAAAAATCCAATTCAATCGCACCGAAACCTGCGACAATACAACTTCGAGTTCAGACTATGAATTAGAATTGAGCGAAACCGAGGATGGCAGAAAGATTCATCTTCGAGCAAAAAGAAACACTGAGTCCCTACAGCTCAAAAAATCCACCCTAGAGTTTGAATGTATTTACATTCGCAATCTCAAATTAATGTAAAGTTGGCCTAAAGTTGTTGCGAGCATTTTTCGTAACGTTGAGGGTTATAGTAAACACTTTCAATAAAATTATAACGATCTTCTAAGATGCCCTCGAAACTATAGTTATAGGTTTGACGATCTCCAAATTCACGCTGACCTGGCGACACAATCATCCCTGAATGGTTTACAAACAGGCGACTATTATTCGTCTCTGTATGGGGTGTCCAAGGTGGAGGCGAGTAGATCGTGCGACTGTTAAGAATTGAGCCTGATGAATGATTGTTCATGACAAAGTTTTGCCAGTAACCACTCCATACCGAAGAAACCGCTTTATCGACATCCGAAGGTTTAAAATAGGAACTCAGTTTTGTTTCAAGACTACGGAAAACAAAAGGTGTTAGAAGCTGATGAGTTGCACCTTTCGTGTACTCCATTTCATCTCCAATATAGTTAAAGAAAAACAAATAAGTATTTGGGTTTTTTCGGGAGTGATATCGGGCTATCATTTGCGATGGAACACCAAAAGTTTTGTCTCCGTAAAAGCGTTCAGCTAGAAGTGTTCTGTTTTCAGTACCTTTAATATTATAAATGTTGGCCAAAGTTGATTCTCTAATTCCATCAAAAAAAGGTGTGGGATTTTTTTTAATAGCGTCCTCAACAATATTGGCTTCCCAGCCCATCGATCCTACTATTAAGGGTCGATTTTTTTGTACTCCACAATAAAAAAGATCTAGAATTCCACCCACAACATATTTTTTGTCCAAAATCGGGTGAAATTCAAATCCTGACCTTTTTTGTATTGGATCATATCTTGTGCCATCTTCTGATAAATATCGATTGAAAAGGGAAGTCTTTTTTAAAGTATTTATATCTGTTTCGAATAATAATTTACTCCAGCATTCATTGCTAACATGATCCACACACTCTGCATACTTATTACCCTCACCTAAAGAGATTAATTCGTTGGTCAAGTGTAATCCTCGGTTTCGAGTTGTGGCTTTTGTTGGTAACCATGAAGTCAGTGAACCACCGCCACTTTCAATGATGGCTTTATTAAAAAGACCTTGAGCCTCGTTATTGGTCATCCAATATCCAACACTAGCACCACCAGCAGAGGAGCCGATGATCGTGATATTGTTTGGATCTCCACCAAATTCAGAAATATTTTCTTTAACCCATTTAAAAGCGAGCTCTTGATCAGTGAGACCAAAATTAACATTTCCTCGGGATATTGAATCAAATAAAAGATGAGTAAAAAATCCCATCATTCCGACCCGATAGTTAAAAGAAACAAAAACAATATCCTGAGAAGCTAAGTAAGCCCCATCATAATCAGGCAAGCCACTCCATCCACCTTTAAATTGTCCACCATGGATATAAACCATAACGGGTCGATTGACTTTATTGACCGGCTTCCACACATTTAAATAAAGACAATCTTCACTGGGTGGCACACTGGTTTTTAAAAGTTTGTAGTGTTCATCCTCTTGCATGCACGGTGGACCAAAAGTAGTGGCGGGTTTATTGTCTAACCAAGGCCGAGGTGGCACCGATGCAGCCCATCTGAGTCTTCCAACAGGAGGTGATGCGTAGGGGATCCCCTTAAAGGAAATAGTACTGGTCGAAATGGGATTATTGATTTGTGCTTGAGAAGTCATACCTTTAACCCAGCCGTATTTTGTAAAGGCGAGTTCAGGGTCAAATGTCAGAATATCTGAATATGTCGAGTATTTTGAAAGCTTTGAATTCAAATTGTTGAATTTGGCATAGGCTACTATTTGTTGCCCTTTAAATTTTAGGGCATCGCTGTAAGAAAGCCGAACTTTAAACTCATGGGGAACTCCGGTTGTACCACAAAGAGTTTTTAATTCTGCAGCTGTGGCTGTATTTCTATCGTCAGCCATTACATATTTCCAAAAAGTTTCAACTTTTGTTTTAGGATTATAGAAGTAGAGATTAACTCGCACTGGGGTCGGGTCGGCAATTCTACATGCCCAGCCCCAAACCATATGTCCCTCAGAAAAGGGTGCAACTCCACCAAGACCGCCACTATAAGGTGATGACATGTTTTGAAATAAGACAAAAGTGATGGTTAAGATAAAAAGAATTCCAAGTTGAGTACGATTCATTCTGGCCCCCGTCAGTATTTCATCTAATAAATATCCCGTATTTATATTAACATAAAATTAAGAATCATTTGATTCTAACTCAATATCTTTAATGATTGAATCAAAGTTAAACAAATATAGTATCACAAAGGTGCTTACTGCATTTTTACAGGAGCAATCCATCGTAACAAAATAGAACGGCAGTGAGTTTTTGAATAAAAGACAAGGATGGGTTTAATCTAAAATAAAAGGGGCTTAAGTCTTAAAAGTTGACCACTATCAGTGGAAACATAAATCAGTTGATCCGGTCCGTTTTTGATTTGTCGAAAACGATGACCAAGATCTTCAAGAAGTTTTTCTTCTTTAATAATCGTTCGTTTATTATCAAACACTATTCGGCGAATGTGGGTGTTTGCAAGGGTGGCGAGAAATAAATTGCCCTCGAATTTTGAAAATGGCTTTCCGCTATAGATCATCATCCCCGAAGGATTAATTGAGGGGACCCAGTAATAAAGGGGTGCCTGCATGCCGGCTTTTTGGGTGGTGCCGATCTTTGGG
>CAYMBT010000141.1:0-7428 GCA_964388755.1 uncultured Pseudobdellovibrionaceae bacterium
GTAGGCGATTCCAGCGAGGGCAGGAGCCCGAGTTCTCAAAACAAAGGAAATCAAAAGAATTAAGGACAAAAAATCAAATGAACTCAAGGACAGCCCCTGTAAAAGGTGTAAACGATCGTGAAAACCTTTCTGTTGACATCGCGCGACAGTGGCTGATAGTTTGCGCACTAATTTAAGAGAGTCCGAGTGTAGCCGAGTTCTCTTTTCGTGATGAACTAGCTCATCCTTACAACCATAAAAGAGGAACCTCTATGGACTCGTTTAAAGATTTATTATTGCCCGATCGTTTACAACAATCTCTGGAAAAAATTAATTTTATTGAGATGACGCCAATACAGAAGAAGGCTTTGCCGATTCTTATGGGTGACCGTGATTTGATTGCTTGCTCAGAAACAGGCTCAGGTAAAACCGGTGCTTACGCTATCCCAATGATTGCAAAGCTGATGGAAAATCCAGAGGCCAGCGCATTGATTTTAGCTCCTACAAGAGAGCTGGCTCAGCAGATTTCAACTTTTGTTGATCAACTCTCACCAGATAAAGCCAAATTCAGTATCACCATTCTTGTAGGTGGGGCTGACATCAGAAAACAATTTAGAGCATTGCAAAGAAAACCGCGAGTGATCGTAGCAACACCTGGAAGATTGATTGATCATCTTAAGCGAAACACTGTGCAGATTAATAAGACCGAATTTCTTGTTCTCGACGAAGGGGACAGAATGATCGACATGGGTTTTGCTCCACAGCTTAAACAAATTTTAAGTTACTTGCCTGAAAAAAGACAAACTTCGTTTTTTACAGCGACTCTTGACGATGCGGTTAAAAAATTATCCAGCCAATATTTAAAAAGCCCAGAGAAGATTGTTATCGGTGAGGCTTCGCGCCCCGTATCTTCTATCAAACAAGCTGTACGTCAGGTTGAAATGAAAGATAAAGATGAGTGTGTTCTTGATGAACTTAATACTCGTCAAGGTTCAGTGATCATCTTTCTTAAAACTCAACACAGAACAGATCGTTTAGCTAAATACCTTGATCAGTACGGAGTCTCTGTGGATTTGATCCATGGTGGACGAACGCAGGGTCAAAGAAACAAAGCCATCCAAAATTTTAAAATGGGTAAAACTCGTGTTCTTTGTGCGACAGACATCGCCGCTCGCGGTCTTGATGTTCCCCATGTTGAGCATGTGATTAATTTTGATCTTCCGATGGTGGATGAAGATTATGTTCACCGTATTGGCCGACCGGCCCGTAATGGTGCTCTTGGCGAAGCGATCAGCTTTGTCAGTGGTTCTGAATCCAGAGTTTGGAATCGTTTAGCTAAAAAGTTTCAAATCCAAAATGTTCTTTTGCCAGAATTTAAATCCAGCGGTGGTGGCGGTGCAAAACGATCAAGAGGAGAATCATCATCACGTGGTCGTGGTGGAGACTCTTACTCATCAGGTCGTAGCAAATTTAAAGGTGGTGGTGACTCTTTTGGTCAGCGTCCACGATTTAAAGATAAAGACTCTTCTTTTTCAAAACGTTCTAAAGATGATAACCAAGATTTTTATAGCGGAAAGTCTAAATCTGATTCTTTCTCTGAAAGACCTCGCTTTAAAGATAAAGAATCTTTTGGTGATAAACCACGCTTTAAAAGCAAAGGTTCTTTTGGTGATAAACCAAAATTCAGAGACAAAGACGAAAGACCAAAATTTAAAGATAAAGACTCTTACGGTGATAAACCCAAATTTAAGGGTAAAGACATGTTTGGTGACGAAAAGCCAAAGTTCAGAGGCAAAGACTCTTATGGTGATAAACCAAAATATAAGTCAAAAGACTCTGGCGACAAGCCACGCTTTAAAGACAGTGACTCTTATGAAAAGAAATCACGGTCCACGGACAATGACTCTTATTCTGAGAAACCAAGATCTTTTAAAAAGAAAACTGTAGTCAAGGGTGAAGACCAAGGTTTTTTCTCGCGCAAAAGCGGTAGCACACGTTTTTCTAAAGAGGGATCATCGTCGACTTTTAAAAGAAGAGACAGTGAAGAGTCAGGTTCTGGCGAGCGTCGTTTTAAAAAGAAAAGCTCTTCAGGGGCTTCTTCTGAAAGACAATACGCTGGTCAAGAGGGTGATAAGCCCCGTTATAAAAGCGAAAAAAAGACCGGTGGTTTTAAAAAAGCCGGTGGCTTTAAAAAGAAAAGCAGCGGCGGCTTTAAAAAGCGCGCTTCTTACTAGTCCTAACTTAAAGGGCTAAAACCAATCAGGTTTTAGCCTCCTTTTTTAATTCAATGACTTTAATTGGAATACTGATAAAATAACATCTATGAAGGCCAGTCGTTTAAGTCTGTTCATTCTGGTTCTAACGGTCACTTTTGCGTTCTTGCAAAAGCCAGAGTCTTCTTTAAGTCTTTTCTCCAATGAAACAAAATATAATAGTCAGCTTTTTTTAAGTCCTGTATTAAGCACTGCCACTTCCAATAAATCACCTTTTATAGATAAGACGCAAACCTTCACACCCGATATTTCTATTGGGTTAGGCGCGCTTTGGGCTCAAGTTTATTTTAAAGATTTATTAAAAAACCAAAGTTCAGCATCTCATTTACAAAACTACCCATCTCTTTTTTTAAAACTCCTTAACCTGAGGCTATGAGCCTTAAGTTTCAATAATTTTTTATATTTCTATTGAACACTTAAGGAGACCTTATGTCTGACTCAATGATATTGATTTTAATTACTGTTGTACTTGTCCCATTCACTTTAGGGCTTAAATACTTTTTTGAAAAAAACAAAGATTTACCCCCTTCCCATGATGAGGGTTCGTCGCAAGAGTAAAGTTATTTAAAATTGACTCAGGGGAGTAATTTATAATTCCTCTGGGTTTTATTTTTAAGAAGTTTGAATTTTAAAATTGTTAAAGAGTCTCGTCAGGCAGTTGAACCAATTTTTTGGGTTTGGGTCTGCGGCGCTTTCTGGTTTTTTCTGGCACAAGATCCTTCATGGCTTCGAGCTTTCCAAAACAAAGTAGGCGGTCATTGGCTTCTAGGATTCTTTCGGAGCGTGGGTTGGGGATCACTTTGCCATCACGATGCAGGGTAAGAACATTGATGTCTTTTTCTCTGAGTCCAGAATCAATGATGGTCTTGCCAATGTATTCAGAGGCCCCGGGGATAAAAATCTCGGTAACGCCGTATCCTTTACTGACAGAAAGTCTTTCGCGAATATCAATCTCTGGAAAGTCCACTTGTCCTGCAATGTAATCAATGATGGCTCCGGCCACATCGATTTTAGTGATGTTTTCTACACCTTCAAGACCAGGGGACGAATTGACCTCCATGATCTGGGGTCCGTCTTTTCCTTCAAGAATATCAACACCTGAGATGCCAAGGCCCATAATTTGTGAGGCCCTTACAGCTGCCGCCTTATAGTCTTCGCTGAGTTCGACAGCTTCGGTGACTCCACCTCGGTGAACGTTACTTCTGAACTCTTGACCCTGGGCCACCCTGCGCATGGCAGCGACCACTTGGTCTCCGACCACGATGGCGCGAACGTCGCGGCCCTTGCTTTCGGCCACAAATTTTTGAATCAAGATATTTTGGCGTTGGCTATGTAGAAGTTCGATGATGGAAGTGGCAACTTCAATAGTGTCAGCCAAAAGAACTCCAATGCCTTGGGTCCCTTCAATGAGCTTAATAATAATCGGGGTGCCGCCAACGCGTTCGATGGCTGGCAGAACATCTTTTTTGTCTCTGACAAAAGTGGTTTGTGGGATGCCAATTTTATGGTTACTCAGGATTTGCAAACTTCTTAACTTATCCCGCGAATTTAAAATAGCGTCCGCCGAATTGGCCGAGAAAACTCCCATCTTTTGAAATTGTCGGGTCACGGCTGTGCCGTAGTAGGTGATTGTGGCTCCGATACGAGGGAGAACGGCGTCGTAGTGACTTAAAGATTTTTGCTGATAATAAAGATCGGGATGCCCTTCTTCAAGATCAATAGCAAATTTTAAAGTATCTAGAACTTTAACTTTGTGGCCGCGTTTTTCGCAGGACTCACGTAAGCGTTTTGTTGAGTAAGACTGAGGGGCTCTAGATAGGATCGCTAATTTCATTTTTTCCTCGTTCGCATTTTTTTCTTTAGCTCAACATAGTATTTCAGTCCATAAAAAGAACGACTGGGGTCGACATAAAACCGTTTGCTAACAGAGCCTCGTCCTAAAAGCATACGAAAGCCCATTTCGTCTCGATTACTTAAAGTCAGTTCTATGGGGTACTTTATACCCATAAGTTCTACAGTCGTGACGATCACCGGCCTGACTTGGGTCTGACCGTTAGAACTTTTAACCCTTCGGTGTTCTAAAACTTGGGCATGGCATTCGATAGAGGGGCGAGGGCTTTTTTGGTGGGGATGAACTTTAAAGCGAACAAACTCTTTGCCAGCTCTTTTATAAAAACGGATATCAAAAGCATGGAGGCTTGATGTTTTGGCCCCTGTATCAACTTTGACCTTAATGCTTTGAATTTCGAGATCGGGCAGGCTGACCCATTCGCGCCAACCAATCATTGGGTATTTTGGCAAAAAAAACTCCTTGGTAAGAAACTTTATTGTACGGTGTCTTTAAATATAAAATAAACAGCACCCACCAGACAAAGTCCAGCCCATAGATAATTAATTGACGGTTTAATGCCCATATAAAACGACGCAAATCCGACAAAGACCACAAGGGTGATCACCTCTTGTAAGATTTTAAGTTGGGGTAAAGTAAAAATACCGTGACCTATTCGATTTCCAGGGACTTGAAAGCAATACTCAAAAAAAGCAATGCCCCAACTGATCAGTATGACAATGTAAAGTGGCCTTGAGTTCAAATTTTTAAGGTGTCCATACCAAGCAAAGGTCATAAAAACATTTGAAACGCTAAGCAACAAAAGAGTGTAAAAAGCTGTCATATTTGTTCTTCCCCCAACTTCATTTTATAAATTTTATTTTATTGGGATAAAATTTCTTTGATCGTATTAGAAATAAGTTCTGAGGATTTGTAAATTTGATTCTTTGTTTGCAGATGTTTCTGATTGATCTCTATAAAAAGACCATTCACCCGTGGGTTTTTAAGATGTTGATCAAGGATATCATTTAAAAAACAGTCTGTGTGACCTCTGTAAGGTAAATTAAAGTGAACAGCCCAATTGAGATTATTATTATGAAATTTCTTTTTCAGGGATGTCGCTAAAGAGACCTCTTTAGGGTTCGAATTTCTAAAAAGCAGTCCAAGGTCTGTTTTTCTTTTTTTGGATTTAAAAATCGGCACGAAACTATGAATTGAAAATACAAGCAGGTTTTGCTTTTTCTTTATGATGCTTTCTACTTTTTTTAAAACAGTCTTTCGATAATTTTGGCTGATCTTAATCAGCTGATTTTTCTTATCTCCATCCAGTTCTCGACTCAGTGGCGAGAGAGCTTTAAAATCAGGAGTTCTATTGGCATCAACATAAAGGCGAGAGTAGGGAAAGGTAAAGAGATCAGCCTTGAGTATTTTCTTAAGATGAAGACTGACTTCGAGTGCCCCTTGGTCCCAGCCCCTGTGCGATTTTAGTATTTGATTTGAAATTTGAAGATCGTTTTTAAGAAATAGGGGAGATAAAAAATTCGCATGCTCGCAAGTGAGAATAATCTTAGGCTTCAAAGAAAATGCCCTCGCCAAGACAATAGGAAAGGCGTTTTGAAATTTCAATGAGACTCGCTTTAACATCATCTTCTTTGTAAAGTTGAGTCATCCTTGTCGATAAGCTACCCTGCTGAAGAAGGCTTGAGAGGGTTTGAGCCCAAAGGTCATCAACGATGGTAAGGGATAGGCCCTCAAAAAGACTCTCTAAAAGTTCTTTGGCCGTTGCATTTTCTGTTAGATCAAACAGTGCAAGATACTTTTTATTATCAATAACAGCGGACTCTGCTTTTTCGACGGTCAGGTTAAGGATGTTTCTTAAGTCTTGGGTTGAAACTTGGTCAGCCTTTGTTAAATCAAAACGTTTTCCTTTTACAATTTGTGTGATCACATTGATCCAAAATTGCGCAATGGATATATCCACAAATGGAGCCTCTTGCACGTCGCTGAGGCGAATTTCTATACAGCCTCTTTCAAATTTGGGTATAGCGCCCCTAGAATTCAGCCATTCCTCTTGGAGATGGCCGTCGATATCCCAGTGGGAAATATCTTTATACATGGGCTCGAGCACCTTTTTTTGATACTCGGCCTGAGAGTGAATCACTTCAGGAACGGCTAAACCAATAATGGAAGGGATTCGACGTTGATTTTGTAAATAATGGTAAAGGCGATTGCTTTTGTATTTGGTTTTTGCACCGTCAATAAAAGGCGAGCTTGAAGAGATAGCTGGAATTAACGGAAGCAAAAATCGAATGGCCGAGTGCAGTCGCTTAAACTCATCGTCGGTATGAAACGAAATATTAATATGCAGACTTTGTAAGTTGGACCAGCCATGACCTTTGCATCCAAAAATACGATCATAGGCCGAATAAATTTGATTATTTTCGTGGGGCCACAGGCGAGTCTCAGTATCGGGATTCATCCATGGGTGAACGGCCGTGGGCATTAAAACAGCATTAAATTCAGAAAGGGCTAAGTTAGCGCGCCGGACCTGTTCTTGAAAGTAGGGGATCAAAGGAATGATTTTTTTTTCAGGATGATTATTTTTAAACTCTACGACATGGGTCACAAGTTCATTGGACCAATCAATGCGAGTGTTGTGAACGATATTAGTGGTTGTGCCGGTCACAGTTTTAAAAAGCTCATCGGCAACGGACTTTACATTGAATGTGGCTTTGTCGACAATCATGTACTCGAGTTCAATGCCAAAGCCTGCAAGAAGTTTAAGGGGTTTTATCATCGTGACTCAAGCCTTCTTAAAAATGTGGTCATAATATTTTGATAAAGCTGTTGGCCAAGGATTTTATCTTCCCATCCTTTTTCGATGGATGGGTTATCATTAACTTCGATCACATAGAATTGACCATTTTTTTCTTTGATATCCACTCCATAAAGACTATGGCCGATTTCTTTGCAGGCTTTTAAAGCCAATTGAATGGCTTTTTTGGGGGCCTCAGTGATCGAAAGGGTATCGACTTGGCCCTCTTTTGTTTGTTCACCTTCGCGTTTGATGATTTGCCAGTGATTTTGAGCCATATGATAACGGCAGACATAAAGGGGTTGATCATCGATCACACCAATGCGCCAGTCAAAATCAGTGTGTAAAAACTCTTGCAAAACAAGAAGGTCAGATTTTTTAAAATATTCGGCCGCTTGATTTTTAAGATCATCTAAAGAGTCCACTTTTTTAACGCCCGCAGAAAATGCACTGTCTGGTTTTTTTATAATCAAAGGAAAGTTTTTAAACTGGGTGAGATCTGTATTTTTATAAATAATAAAAGTCTGAGGTGT
>CAYMBT010000142.1:0-6744 GCA_964388755.1 uncultured Pseudobdellovibrionaceae bacterium
GACTTCTTTGGTTAACTTTTCAAGCTCAAGTCTTGTGTCAGAGATCAGGGCTGATTCTTTAAGCTCAACTCGCGAAATATAAATTTCGGTCTGGTCGGCTGGAAAGAGAATAAATCGATTGGCAAAAATCATCATATAAAGAGCTAATGTAATCAGCCCCGAAAAAAACAGGGCCGAAAGATAAGGATGATATACAAGAAAAGAAACTATTTTTTTAAATCTTGGCAATACCCAAGCATCAAACCAATCTTTTTTGTGACTCTGTTTAGATTGAACTCGGACCAATGGATCGACCAGCATCAGTCTCACTGGCAAAAGAAAAAAGCCCTCAAGTAGAGAAACCGAAAGGGCGGCCATCACAACGATTGGAATGCCGGATATAAATTGACCCATTATCCCTTTTGTTACAAGCATTGGAGCAAAGGCGGCAATTGTTGTTAAGGCCGTTGCCGTGATTGGGGCCCAAAGATTTTTAATGGTGTTCTCTAGGGCTTCTTTTGCAGATAGCCCTTCTTCTTTAAGACGAACAAAGTTTTCGCTGATCACTACGGCATTATCAACCAGCATCCCAAGAGCAATCACCATGGCTAAAATTGTGATTGTATTGAGTGAATAACCGTAAGAGTTAATAAATCCTAAGGCCACAAATAAAGCCAGTGGCAAAGAAACAGCGGTCATTATACCGACTGGCCCTGGTAAAAATATAAATAAGAATACAACCACAAGGATTAAGCCCACAAGACCATTTGAACTTAAAACTCCTACCCTATTTTTAACTCGGATACCTTCGTCATTAAAAATAGAAAAACTATAGTCTGATCCATATTTGGCCTCGTATTTTTCTAAAGTTTTTTTAACTTGGTTAGAAAGGGTAATGATATCTGCCCCACCCTTCTTAGCGATGGTCACCAAAGTGGCCTCTTGACCATTAAGAAGGGCTATGGTCTCTGGATCCTCTTCGCCGTCCACAATTTGAGCGATATCTTTAAGCCTGACTTTTTCACCCGAAAAGTTGGAGCGAATAACAAGGTCCTCAAGCTGATCCACTGTTTTTCTTTTACCCTCGATTCTCACAATTTTTTGCCCGTCTTTAGATTCAACCTCTCCACCGGGGATATTCACATTTTGCGTGCGCAGCTTATTAATGACTTCATCAATGCCGACATGTAGTTGGTTGAGTTTTTTTTGGGAGAGTAAAATATTAAACTGTCTCTTTTTAAAACCTGTTAAAGTAATCGAGGCGACCGATTTATTATCTTCAAGTTCCTCTTTCAGTTCGTCTGCGATTTTGTCTCGTGATCGGTTTTCATTGGTTCCCGTAATAGCTAATTCAATCACCGGAAACTCTTCGGACTTAACCTCAAAAAAACGCGGTGGATTTTCTAGATCAGCTGGTAAATCTGAGGCTCGATCTACAGCTCTTTGTAAGTCAGCGACCACTGTCTCAACATCATAATAATCGATATCAACAACCACATTGATTCTACTAATGCTGGGTTGACTGACTGATTTCACTTCTTTTAATCCACGGACAGTTCGAATTTCGTTTTCAATAGGTCGAGTGATTTTTGATTCTATATCTTCAGCCGAGGCGCCGGGGTAAACTGTTGTCACGATCACGGCACCAATATTGACATTGGGAAAGGTTTCAGAACTTAATGTTTTTAATCCCATATAGCCGTAAAGCATCAGACCGGCTGTCAAAACAAGGGTAAACTTCTTATTATCGATAAAAAACTGTGCTAAATAGTTCATGTTATATCCCAGCGATCCTGTTAAATTGACATTTCTGTTTATTGAAAGTTTTTAAGTAATCTAAAGTTTCATTGATGATTTGTAGGCGATTTTGAATGCTTTCAACTTCAGTCCCAAAAAGTTTATCTTGCTCTAATATATATTCAATCTGACTGATTCGAGCCTGGGCATACTTAGTCTGCGAAGAACGGACACTGGCGCGTAAACTTTTTATGGATTCAACCTGAGTGCCTACAGCAGCTTCAAGGTAAGACATACTTTTAAGAGCCCTTTGATGCTGGGTTAAAATTTGCTGCTTTAAGTTTGTGATCTGAGCATCGTAACCTAAAGTCACTTCACTGACAGAATGCTTTTCAGCCGCCGCTTGACCGCCCCCCAGCGGGATAGAAAGTTGCAATCCCACCTGATAGGCTTCTCGTGGATTGATCCAAAATCCATCCTGACTTTGGGTGAAACCTTGACCCACTGAATTTTTTTGGTAAAGACCTTGTAGCTTTAAATCCCAATCAGAAATGACCCCAACTTGTTTAAGTGCATACTTTTTCTCTTCTTCTAAAAGTGAAACCAGTTCATTGTATGTGCTTTTGTCGGCATAATTCTTTTCGTTTTTAATTTTTTGAATACAGTCTTCCACTTGTTTTTGTGCAAAAAGAGTAGAAACATAGGGTATTCGATCGACCTCAGGATACTGTTGTTTTAATTGTTGAAAGATTTGTGCTTTTTGATATTCGATCACACTCATTTGTGTTTGCCGACCAGAGACTTGTGCCTGTGATCTGGCAATATCATTTTGATCAGCAGCACCAACTTTTTTGCGTGCTAAAATTTCTTTATATTGCTTTTGGGCAGAGCTTAAAAGTTCGTCTGCAATTTTTAAAGACTCCTCGAGCCCCATGTAAGACCAATAGGCTTTTCTAAAATCTTGTATCAGAGCCTGCCTATTCATATCCCCTTGCATAGTTGCTACTTGTTGTTTAATTTTTGCATTTTTAAATTCAGACCAGTCACGTTCACCTAAAAAGTTAGAAAGCAGATCCATCTCAAGACTGAGTCGGCCACCACTCCGACTGGCGCGATCCACATCAAAAGCAGGTATGGTGATTTGGTCAGAGAATCCTTCTATTTTTGCACTCACACCGATGGGAAGTTTTTGGGCAATTCCAATACTGCTACTTCTTTGGGGAGAAATGACGGGAGAAAACTGAAACAAAGGTTCTTCTCGGGACTCAGCATAGCTGGTATGGCCCTGTAAAACCGGTTGAAATTTAGCTCTGACCAGTTGGGACTGTGAAGACGTCCCGTCCACTCGAGATTGCATGGTTTTGTGGGCCGAAGTTTCTTTGATTCGATTCACAATCAAGGACTCATTGAGCTCAGAAGCTAATGATAGGCTCGCCACAAAAAGACCCAGCAGATTAAGGAACATAAAACCCTCCATTCAAACGTTTGTTTGAATATGAATTGGTTTTTTAAAATTGTAAATAGAAATTAAACAAACGTTTGATTTTTTACTAAACTGTCTTATGACAAAACAGTATATATCTGAATTTATTAATGATTTTAGCTAACTATCACTGATTATTTTTTCCCTGATGTCCCAAAACTCGACCACTATCTGCAAATAATCAGCGGCGACCAAGTCCTCAAGTTGACGGACCCAGCAATCTCATCAAGAATGTTTTAAACCCAGCAGCAAAAAGAATCATGGCCACAATCAAAGCCCCATTCATGACAAAACCTCGATATTTAATTTTAATTCTACTTATAATTGCTCTGATTTTTTTTACCCTTTGGATCAAACGTGTTTCCCTACTGACCTGGGGATTAAAGACTTACTCTAAAAATCAAGGTTTTGAACTCAGTCTTGTCATTGAGCGTTTTGATCTTTTTCACCTTGAACTCAGCGGTGTCAACATAAACGACCTACTTCTAATTGATGAACTTAAAGTCAAAAGTGATACCCCACTGATCTTTGCACCCACTGCTATTGATTTAAAACTTAAGGTTGAGAAGCTCGACATAAAAATTTTTGATCTGCTGGCTCAGGGGGCAAGCGAGAGATCTGAACAATCCACGCCTCCTCTAACTTTTAGCGAAGTCGCTTTGATTTGCAAAAAATTATCGGCTCATAATATTAACATTGGCCTTAACGAATTGGTCCTTGGTGATCAAACCCACTCTTTGGAGTTACAAATAGAGCATCAAAAAGATCAACCCCATTTTGATCTTAAATTTCAAGCCCAAGGATTTTTACCTCGCACTCAAGAAAACAAGACAACCGGACACCTTAACCTTTATTGTGATCTTGAAAAAATCACTATGGAAATCAAGGCTTTAAAAACTAAAATGACTGGGCTGCGTATTGAAGACAAAAATATCCATATAAAAGAACTTCAATTGGACTCTCATCAAAGCACCTTTCGGTGGTCAAAAGATGAGGATGCAAAATTTAAATTTGATTTTAAAATCTCTGGCCTCATAGAATTTGAAAAAAAAGACTATCAGTTTAAAGTAGCCAATCTTAGTTTTGAAACCCCGGCTTTACCTCAACAACTGCTTAAAGAAAATCTAACTCTTCAATTAAAACAGATCGAAATGAATAGCGAACATAGTCTGACAGCCGACTCACTTAAAGTTGGATTTTCAGATGTAGACCTTAAGACATTCAGCTTCTCGTCAGATATTAATGTTAGAAATTTTTCTTATGCTAATAAGGTCAAAAAATTAAATATCAAAGGTCTTCATTCAAAAATGAGCCTTAAAAAAGAAGGGGATAAAATAAATGCTTTAGTTTCTTTGACAGATAAAGAAAAAAACATTCACCTTAAAAACATCAAAATAGCTTACCAACCTGAAGGTTGGAACGTCGAATTCAAGAAAAAAGAAAACTACCTTCAACTGAACTCCTCGTTATTAGAAAAGATACCTTCACTTAAAAAACCCATCAAAAGCCTTAAGGGTCAAATTTTTATGAGCGGTTGGATTAAGGAAGAAAAAAAATATATAAAAACCTATCTTAATTTGAGGGGCGAAAACATTGATATTGATTCAACATACGGAAACTTCATTGGCTTAACATTTAAACATGATATCAAATCCATCAAAAACTTTAACTCATCTCCTGAGCAAGAAATCTCTATTAAAAAAATCATTGTTGGACAAAACATTGATCAGCTCAAACTCAAGTATCAAGTGATCAATTTAAAAAAAATCAACGCCCATTCTTTGCATCTCGAAAACGAGGGCATGATTGTGGATGCACAGAACTTTGAACTTAACCCTACCGAACTTCTTGTTAAAGATCTTAAATTAAAAATCACCCACCTAAAGCTTCAAAAACTTTTAGCCATGGCTGTAGGTCCCACAGTCAGTGCTGAGGGAACACTTTCTGGGGGAATCGAAATTGATTATGGTCAAAAAAGGGCCAAGATTTTAGGTCACCTAGATTCAGACTCCCAAGGTTGGATTCGTTACAGAGCCACCGTACAAAATCAGGTCAAGGGCCTACAAACATCAGACACCCCTGTCAGTATTCTTAATAACTATCTCTTTAATTTTCACTACAACAAGCTTGAACTCGATATCAGCACCGAGAAGAATTACGACATGAAAGCCGTACTTGGCGCTTACGGTCAAAACCCAGACTATCTGAACGGCAAGCCTTTAAAGCTAAATATCAATCTCGAACAAAATCTATTGGCAGCCCTCAGGTCTATGGTGTTATCCTACGATCTACCTGCTCAATTAAAACAAACACTTGAAAAGCGTATAGGTGATGAATGATTAAGTTATTTTTTGGAAGTCTGCTCTGTGGATTTCTTATTTTTTTAAATTTATCTTGCGCGCCCACTGTCTCTCTTCAGGCGCCTGATAAACCCCTTGAAATCAATCTTAATGTCAAAGTTGATCATCAAATCTCTGTTAAAATTGATAAACAACTTGATGACGTCATGAAAAACAACCAAGACATTTTCTAGGCCGGAGGTTTTATGAAAACAATAATCGCACTATTTGTATCCGCACTTCTTTTCACAACAGTTTCTTTTGCTCTTGATCTTGAAGACGCTCGAAACAAAAAAATTGTGATCGAACAACCTGATGGCTTTTTAAAAGCCGCAGACCCCACAGCTAAAAGTTTTGTTGATGATATCAATACAAAAAGACGGGCTGCCTATGCCGATATCGCCAAAAAAGAAGGCATCGATATTAAAATCGTTGGTGAAAAAGCGGCCCAAAAAATCAAAGAAAAAATGGGTAAATAATCATTTTACTGCGCGTTAAGGATTAAAACCCGCATTTTCGAAGCATTTGTTCGTTGACCCCCTTTTTATTTCAACTTAGCCTTTGCTCCTTAAAAAAACACCTTTTAATGGGTGTTTTTTCTTCGGGGGGCTTTATTCATGTTTGAACTCACATTTAATCACGATGGTTTAATAAGCAGAGGTAAAGGTTTTACTTTTGATGATGTCCTTATCGTTCCTTCAAAATCAGAGATGAGATCTCGAAGAGAGCCTGATCTTCATTGCCAACTCACTAAAAACCATACCCTTGCAATGCCATTTATCTCTGCCAATATGGACACTATTACAGAAGCGCCGATGGCCATTGCTATGGATCAGCAAGGGGCTTTTGGTATTATCCACCGCTTTATGTCTTTATCTGATCAAGTGGCTGAAGTTAAAAAAGTAAAACTCTCTGGTGCTAAAACCATTGGTGCCAGCATTGGTGTTAATGACGACAGTAAAGATCGAGCCCAAGCTTTGGTTGATGCCGGAGTCAACGTTCTAACCATTGATATTGCCCATGGCCACTCTATTCAAATGTTTGAAACACTTTTGTGGCTCAAATCCCAATTTCCGACCATCGATGTTATCGCCGGTAACGTTGCTACACCCGAAGGCACATTGGATCTAATTGAAGCTGGTGCTGATGCCATTAAAGTGGGTATTGGACCAGGATCAATGTGCACCACACGTATTATTACTGGTT
>CAYMBT010000142.1:6754-7401 GCA_964388755.1 uncultured Pseudobdellovibrionaceae bacterium
GTTCCACAACTCACCGCCATTTCACTTTGTGCACAGGCAGCTCGCTCAAAAGGCATCCCCGTGATTGCCGATGGTGGAATCAAAACCTCAGGTGACATCGTTAAAGCGTTAGCGGCCGGAGCATCCACTGTCATGCTTGGCAGTATTCTAGCCGGCACAATAGAAACCCCAGGACTGATTCAACACGGTAAAAAACAATATCGCGGAATGGCTTCACGTGCAGCCCAAGATTCTTGGCGCGGAGGTGTCCCTACAGGCATGGCCCCAGAAGGAGAATCCACCAGTGTCTTTATCAAAGGACATCTGAGCGATGTGATTCATGAATTGGCCGGTGGACTTCGCAGTGGTATGACATACATTAATGCAAATACTGTAAGCGAAATTATGACAAAAGATAGTTTTATTGAAATGTGTCCTATGGGATATAAAGAATCCGGAGCCCATGGTCTTCATCGTTGATCGAGCCATTAAAAAAAATATTTTTTTTAAACGCGTTGCTCGTTTAAAATTAAAACAAAAATTTGACTGAAATGTTTAATCAGGAGCATAATCTGACCATGAAAAAAATATTGACCATCCTTTCTTTTATTCTTGTTTATCATTCACCCACATTAGCTTCAGGCGGACCCTTTGGGTTGGGAGTAATT